>JAQVWF010000052.1 GCA_028698615.1 Syntrophorhabdaceae bacterium | reverse complement strand
TAATGTGGGGCCAAGTGTGGGGCCAAGGGGACAAGGAATGAAGGGTATATATTTTTTAACTAAAACCGGGGTGGGTCATTTTTAGGTGATCACAGTGGGTCATTTTTAGGTTGTCATTGCCACACGCTTCAAGCCTAGATCGTCTTAAGAAGTTACTTGTTTTCCTTGGAGCGTCCCCTTACCTCCCTTTAAGGATGCTTCCATTTGCGGGTCTCTTGGTCGTCTGGATGCATGAACAACCCGCCTTGTGCTTTTGCCGACCGTTCGGCCCGGTGGGCTACTTGGGGTCGGTACCGTTTCTATTTTACCTTTTGAGGTTAGGTCTGAAGGCATCAGCTTCGGAAAGACTCCTTCTTTGGCCTTCTTTATGTTGTTGATATACTCAGGCCCAGCCTCAATAGCGCTGGCGAAACGCTGCAGGGTATCCAGGTCTCTATAGATATCGTCCGGCGGCACTTCCTCGGTAGTCATGTGTGCCCATCTGTTGCGCACTTCGCTCATCTCCTTGACATAGTGGAGAGCATTGTACGGGATCTGTTTGACCCCGCGGATTGGCGACCAGTTCCTTTCCAGTACACGCAACAGAGCCTTCAGGTCGAGGCCCGACAGAGATTTGACATTCTTTTCTTTAGCTGACTGCTGCTGTTGAGGGGTCAGATATCGCAGAACAAGATCGTTCCACCAATTTCTGGAAAGCGATGGGAGAATCTGCAATAGAAAATCTTGCAGAATACCGGTGGCTTCCCAAAGCATCTGACTCATTGTAGAGTGCATTTGAACAACCTCCTTGTTTCTAGCCCAACGTTGTTCCAAATCATTCGTGTTCTTTTGTCACCGTTTCATCAGAACGGTCATCTGGAAACTCCACGATTATGGAAACTGCTATATGTAAGACGAGTACACTACACGCCCTCGTCAAAGTAATCTAAATCGAGTTTCTTTACGGGGTATAGGGATATTGTTGATACGCCTACGTCGTTGTCGATCATTAGTTGGGCTAGGTGTTCGCCGTCGATCAGGACTATTTTGCTGCCTATTTGGGCGACGTAGTTTCGGGCTTCTTCTGTGAACTTTGATGTTGTTATGAAGATTCCCTTGTTGGCTTTCTGGGCCTGGAGGGCGCCGGCGAATTGCATTACGTCGGGGCGGCCTACGGAGTTCGTGTCCCAGCGTTTGGCCTGGATGTAGACTACGTCGAGGCCCAGCTTGTCTTCTTTGATGATGCCGTCTATGCCTCCGTCGCCGCTTCGGCCTATCGCCTTGCCGGCATCGGCCCGGGAGCCACCGTAACCCATTTTTACGAGAAGCTCTACCACGATGCGCTCAAAGAATGTTGGGTTTACTTGCTTCAGTCTCTTGATGAGTTCATCGGCAAGGGTGCTGCGGAGGATTTCGTACGCCTTTTCAAGGGCTTCGGATGGGGTGACGGCGTCAAGGTCAAATCGCCTATCAATCTCCTTCGTCTTGTCTGTGCTGCGCGTTCCTCTGAGGTTTTGAAATTCCTGGAACTCGGGGTACTGCGTCAGGAGCTTCACGTCTATCTTTTTCGGTTTCTTCTTGAGCACGTCAAGGCCGCGCTGTGTGATACGATAAAAGCCGCGGCGTGTTGCCTCCATAAATCCTGCCTTCTTCATGTATGTAGCGGCCCACCCCACGCGATTAATAAAGGTTGGCGAGATACCGCTTGGAAGCATCTGCTTGAGATCCTCTTCCGACAGACCGAGAGAAACGGCTAGCGCATCAGCAGCTTCTCCCGTCGAGAGTTCGCCATTCCTGCTCGCCGCATATTCAAGAAGCGGAAGCATCACGCTTTGATAATCGGGAACCGCCATTCATCCTCCCTTTTTGTCCGAGGTAATCAGCCATTGTCTTCAAAAATCCAGATACCCTGGTTGTTGTCTCATCTGGCACATCTGCCCCTCTCGAAAAGTTGTTTGATTTCTTAAAAACATCCCCCTTCATTCATCACGCCTCAAGCCTAGGTCGGCTTAAGAAGTTACTTGTTTTCTTTGGAGCGTCCCCTTACCTCCCCATAGGAACAGGCAGAGACTGCCGAGCACAGAATGCTGTAATCGTCCCGGTCAACCTGCCCGGCGGTAGCGCAGCCCCCAAACAAGACAGCGAGAGCCAATAGCATTTGAAGAATGATGGTGTTTTTTCTCATGTCATGCCCAATAGGTTACTTGCTTGTCGGGAGACTGCATATCAACACCGGTATCCAGATTCCAGCATTTGACCACCTTCGGGGAGGCGCTTCCCGTGGTCAGGCCCATATATATGGTTCTCCAGGCATCAGTCACGTTGTTGACTGCCTTGTCAAAGACAGTCTCAAAGTCTGCCGTCGTTCCTCCAGGCACTTTCACTCCGTCAAAATAGTCGGCGAGATTCTGAGGTTCACCGGTTCTGATTTCTTCTACCGTCTTGTAGATAAAACCCTTACCTGGACCGACATGTCTGAACAGACCGGCAAAGATCGAATTCCCATCGGCAAAGTCTATGGCTGCCGAATAAGTGTCGAACCAGAGCCCGGGATGAGGCTCCTCCCCTTTGTCAGCGTAGTTGACCTGCATAAGGTCTTTCCAGAATGTGATCAATCCATCAAAGTGTTTGGAATCCCTGCAGTAATGAATAATATCCGCAAATTCTCCATAGCGGATGTCTTCACCGTTCCTGTGAGGTCATGGGGTCAAATCTTTATTCTTGACTTTCTGACTGTCATTCCAACCTTCGCACGCCGCTGGGAAATGTATTTGTCAAGAATAAAGATTTGACCCCAGTCCCACCCTTGGAAGAATTGATATGTATATGGGTGGTCGTTGTTGATGTGAGGCGGGTTTGTATGGAATATATTCTTTCTTATCCCGCTTGCGGGATTGAAAGTTCCCGGGGAGACCTGACGTCTCACGGATCCCCGGGAAGGTCTTTTGTCTTCCTCCTTATGCTCTCTGTTATGCCTCCAGTGAGGAGCTTTAGCGACGAACGGGCGTGAGACAGGTCTTTTGTGAAACAGGCTTTTTGGAACGGGAGGTTTGGGCAACAGGCCGTTTATTCTTGAATTTCTAACTGTCATTCCAGCCTTTGTACGCCGCTGGGAAGTGTATTTGTCAAGAATCAAGATTTGACCCCAATTCCGTAATTCCGCGCGGGGAGGCTGTTTTGTCTATGTCATAGCCATCAGGGGGTGAAAAGCTTGGCAGGATGGTCTTTTCGAATACAGGTCCCTTCCTTGCCTTTGCTATCATAATGTGCTAGCATTCAGTATGAAGGCGAAGCACCGGCGAACGTTCGAGGCGATCATGTCCATCCCCACCCGGGGCAACATCATCTTTTCCGACATCGAGGCCCTGGTGGCCGCTCTCGGGGGAGAGACGCGGGAAGGCGCCGGTTCCCGGGTTGTCTTTGAACTGAACGGAAGCCGGCAATACCTGCACCGGCCGCATCCGGGCAAGGAAGCGAAGAAGTACCAGGTCGAACAGGTGCGGGAATGGCTGACAGAACTGGAGGTGAAGCCATGAGGAACGTTATGACCTACAAAGGATACACGGCCCGGGTGGAATTCGACCCGAGAGACGGCATATTCGTCGGAACGGTCATCGGGATCACGGACAGGATCACCTTTCATGGTGAAACGGTGGACGGGCTCAGGGCGGATTTCGAGGCCGCCGTGAACCACTACCTGACGGACTGCAAGGCCACGGGCAGAAGCCCGCTCAAGGCGGCTTCCGGCAAGATGATGCTTCGCGTCTCCCCGGAGGTCCACGCAAGGGCCCTGGTGGCCGCAAAAGTGGAAGGCAAGAGCCTCAACCAGTGGGCGGAAGAGGTACTGAAGAAGGCCGCCCAGGGGTAAGGTCCCCGGCGCTCACGACACCTGCTGCGTTTCTGGGGCCGTGTTGACAATCATCAGCAAAGATATCCTGCCTGTCGTTCCCCCGGCAGGTGACATGATAGACGGCATTCTCGTACTGGATCCGCAAAGTGCGCGCCATGGGGGGGGAAGGTATCAGGGGGGGAATTGTCAAGAATAAAGATTTGACCCCAAATGTCCCAACCTCTCAATTGGCCATCGGGCAAAGGTGAAGTCGTGGGGTCAGAAGTCACGAAAGGCAGCTAAGAACATATTTCTTGAATCTGTCCAACCTTTCTTTGTCATCAGCGTTTTCAAAAAATATAATCTTATAGGAGTGGATATTGCTCCCTTTTACCGGGAGAATATCCTGAATCGACTTTTCGATATTCTTGAATTGGTCCGGTTTTTTTGACTGCCTTTCTAGCTTAGAGCCATCCAGAACCTGAATGAAAGATACCTTTTCATCCATGCCAACTTGCTCATTCTGTTGCTGGCCTTTTTTATTGTTGGCATGGATGAAATACCTACCCAGTGCGGACGTCAAATACTTACCGCATATTTGTGTCGGTTTTATGTTGGCCTCTTCTATTTCGATAATTATCTTGATTTGCGTGTCTGAAAGAACCAAGGCATCAACATTACAATATTCCGTTGGATTGCTCTTGAACGCCGTCGAGAATATGGGTAAGTTCTGGTCTCCACCACAGGCTGGGTCTAAGAAGAATTCAATTTTGGAGTCAGCTACTGCGTTGATGATCTCAGTCAGAGCATCGCCGATCTTTTTGTGCAACGGATGCTTGTGAGAATCCTTGTTATCTTGCACGATACGCTCCCTTCTGGACCCCTTCAACACGGGTCGAATTATTTAGCAGGGTCACGGGGTCACATTTTCATTCTTGAATTTCTAACTGTCATTCCAACCTTTGCACGCCGATGGGAAGTGTATTTGTCAAGAATAAAGATTTGACCCCAATTCTCCCCGACCCCAATTCTCCCCTGCCCAGTTTCTCTTCCAGGGCCACGGGAGTGGACAAATTAAGAAACTCTTCGTTTCCCTTGCCTAAGGCGCTTAAGCGGTATTGAAAAGTTATTTAATTTCTTAAGAACGTCCCCTACACTCCCCTGTTATTTTGCTATCCTCTCCAAACAGACTGAAAAATGAGAATTGTCGAGACCTATAATTGTCCTTCAGCTTATTGGACCAATGCTTGACCTTGGTATCACCCAGCCAGTCCTCTATTCGTCGAATCTTCTCCCTGTACAATGCTTCCATGTTTCTTCGTCCCTGCCTCAGTTTGTTCTCGTCAATCTCGGAATCCAGTGGACCGTAAAACCTTTCGTAGGATTGCAGTTTTTTGGCATTTTGGAGGATTTCCCGGGCCGGTCCTGAATCCCAGATGTTCTTTTGAGTCCTGGGATCAATGAGCTCCTGGTAATAGTTCTTGTCTGACCAAAGACACCATGCCGTGTAGGCTCGCAGTCTATCGACCACACTTCGATAAGCATACTCGGTCATCACTATTTCTTTGTGAGTTCGTCTGTTCTCAAGGAGGTCATGTATGGGATCGGTAATGGCCAACTGGTGCTGTAGCCATTCGAAGGTAGCTCTCGATAAGGATTCAAGGATCAGGTCGGAGCCAGACTGCAATGCGGGGATCATCGATTCAAGCGCCGCCATGACTTTGGCCCACAGACTTAACCAGCCAACTCTCTCATATGTAGCATGCCTTTCATTGAGATCGGCTAAAAGGTTGTAGCCTTTGGCCCGCAAAGTTGAAATATCTCTTTCTCGTCCCTCGGTGCTCTCGATATACTCAATCCATTCGTTTTCGCTAGGTACTTGCGGTAGGACAAGATTGAAATCGCTCAAGACTGACATAAACAAACGTTCCTTAATCCTTAATGCATAATGTTACCTTCAAACCAAGCACTTTCAATGCTTAAATCCCTTCGTCAAAATAGTCCAAGTCGAGTTTCTTGACCGGGTATAGGGATATTGTTGATACGCCTACGTCGTTGTCGATCATTAGTTGGGCCAGGTGTTCGCCGTCGATTAGGACTATTTTGCTGCCTATTTGGGCGACGTAGTTTCGGGCTTCTTCGGTGAATTTTGATGTTGTTATGAAGATTCCCTTGTTGGCCTTCTGGGCTTGCAGGGCGCCGGCGAATTGCATTACGTCGGGGCGGCCGACGGAGTTGGTGTCCCAGCGTTTGGCCTGGATGTAGACTACGTCGAGGCCAAGCTTGTCTTCTTTGATGATGCCGTCTATGCCGCCGTCGCCGCTTCGGCCTATCGCCTTGCCGGCGTCGGCCCGGGAGCCGCCGTAACCCATTTTTACGAGAAGCTCTACCACGATGCGCTCGAAGAATGTGGGGTTTACCTGTTTCAGTCTCTTAATGAGTTCATCGGCAAGGGTGCTGCGGAGGATTTCGTACGCCTTTTCAAGGGCTTCGGATGGGGTGACGGCGTCAAGGTCAAATCGCCTATCAATCTCCTTCGTCTTGTCTGTGCTGCGCGTTCCTCTGAGGTTTTGAAATTCCTGGAACTCGGGGTACTGCGTCAGGAGCTTCACGTCTATCTTTTTCGGTTTCTTCTTGAGCACGTCAAGGCCGCGCTGTGTGATACGATAAAAGCCGCGGCGTGTTGCCTCCATAAATCCTGCCTTCTTCATGTATGTAGCGGCCCACCCCACGCGATTAATAAAGGTTGGCGAGATACCGCTTGGAAGCATCTGCTTGAGATCCTCTTCCGACAGACCGAGAGAAACGGCTAGCGCATCAGCAGCTTCTCCCGTCGAGAGTTCGCCATTCCTGCTCGCCGCATATTCAAGAAGCGGAAGCATCACGCTTTGGTAATCGGGAACCGCCATTTATCCTCCTCAAGAACGGATATGCCGCACGAAATCATTCGACGACGGTATATGAGCGTACATGCTGCTTTTCCGGCACGGCGCTTCTCACGGTTTGTTCGCATTCTCTATTATCCCGATCTCCTCCTGGCTAAGGTCGTAGAGTTGATAGACCAGCCGATCGATTTCGGATTCTCGTTGAGAAACCAAGGAACCGTTAGTATCAACAATTATGGCCGCAACAAGTTGGGCAATGCTAGCGATATGTTTCTCGGTGGTCTCCGGAACTGGTATTTGAAACAAGTTCTCACGATAAGCTTGTATGTACCCGCCCCTCAAATCAGTACAGATACCCCTTAGGAACCACCAAGCAACCTTGGAGTTCAATATCGCAACTACGTACTCATCTGCGCCTGCTATCATGTACATGGCATCATTATGCAAAAGTCTGTTCACGTCAAAGATAAATGTCGGTTTATTCATGAATCGACCCAGGATTACTTTTGATTCTTCAAACTCTGCATAATAAGCGCAAGACCTCAGCTCCCACCAGAACTGCCCCTGATCATCCCTCTTTCTTAACTTAGTCTCCCACTGCGAGAGATGGCGATGGATAGCCGGATAAGCTCTCCTAAAGACGGATCGCGCATGCTCCTCAGCTTTCGAATTCGACCAAGGCCATTTCTTATTGGTGCTGCTGGGAATGGTTATCAGATACAGTCCCGCCCACTGCGCCTTCCATTTTTTGATATCGCGACCCCGGAGCCAAGGTTTGATCAATTCCGCACTCCTGGGGTCCTCGGCAATGAGGCGCTGTCTTGTCGTTTCATCTATGACGAAGGCCTCGTTGAGACCTGTCTTGATTCCATAGTAGAACCTTCCACTCACATATTCGCCCAGGGGTTTCCCTGCTGCCCTGAGTTTATCCATGAGTTTGAGGACCTCGGGGCGTTCCAGTGTCCAGCCTTCTTTCCGCAAGGACCCGAGGGGCATGGGAAAGCCAACAGCGTCCAACGTCTCTTCTATTTGTTCCAGTTGGCCGGCATCAGTGAAGGTGGCGGCCAGTGTTGCGTCGCCTGCATCAGGGCGTTTCTTCTTCAGAAGCATGATAGACGGATACGTGGTTGCATCGAAGATGGGGAGATCGCAAAAATCTATGACAACCCGTGGCGTCACTTCTTTTGTCAGCATCTCCCGCGTGTTCTTCCCATACCCCGCACGCATGAACTTGTTGGGAGCGATGAAACAGAGGTGGCCGTCCGGTTTCAGGAGCTCCACTCCCCGCTTGTAGAAATACGTATAAAGGTCAGCGGTGCCGCAGTAGAACTTCCGGAATTCCTTGGAGAGCATCGGCTTCAGTTCCTTAATGCCTTCCTGACGCACATAGGGCGGATTGGCGATAACGACGTCAAAACCGCCTGAATGGTCAAAGACTTCGCTGAAGAATATCTTGTAATCAAACCGCTCCCTGTTACCGGTCAACTTGCTGATGAGTTCTTCAATACGAGCCTTTTCCTTCTTCTTCTCGCCGCCTCTTATTTCGGCAAAAAAGAGCTTCTTGAGGGTCTCCAGCTCAACAAAGGCCTTGCTGTTTTCAAGCCTTCCCTCAACGCTCTCAAGTGAATTCCCGCAAACGATCTTGTAGTCGAGGTTCGGCAGGGGCTTGATCTCGCGGATGTCCTCCTCGTCCACAACCAGGGACAACCACAGGCGCAACTTGGCTATTTCCGTCGCGCCGGAATCAATGTCAACACCGTAAAGAGATCTTTCTATACATTCGCGTTTGAAGGCATAGGGTGTTCTGTCGGGATCTTTTATGAAGATGCTCAGCACGCCGCGCGTCTTGATGATCTCGTTCATCATGCCCACAAGAAATGCGCCGCTGCCCACTGCCGGGTCACAGATCTTCATGTCGGCGAGCTTCCTGTCGATCAGCTTTGCGTTCTGACGTATGGTTTCAGGCAGTTTGTAGGAATAGGTATCTGTTTCTCTACCTCTGGCCTCCACCGCCGCCTCGTTCTCTCCGACCTGTTCGCCGAGATGGATAAGCATCTCGATGTCTTTTTTCGGAATGGACGGTCCGGTCCTGTGCTCAATGGCCAGATCCATCTGACCCGCCTTTGCCCTGTTGCCGAACATGTCAAGCTGATCGTCGCCGAGCTTCTCGTAGGCAACGGCGGTGCCACCCAATTGGGTTTCGAGGTAACTGACCAGGCTCTGTCTGCACATGTAGTGGACGATCTCTCTCGGCGTATAGTAGGTGCCCTTCGACTTGCGGTCCTTCACCTCCAGAAGGTTCTCGAAGACCTTTCCGAGCATCTCGGGGTCGACTGCCACTTCCTTTTCCAGAGGTTCGTCTTCTTTTACCGTGAAATTGTATCTGTCGAAGACATCAAGGATGCCGTCTCCAATATCGCCTTCTTTTGTCCTGCTATTATTGGAGAAGAGGTCATCCGGCAGGAGTATGTCTTTGCGCACCCAGTCGTAGCCGCCTATGGGATCGAAGAGGCCGCCGTTGAGAAAGGGGATTCTGCAGTTGAAGTGCCGGTAAAAGTCATCATCTCTTTCCCGGGCGAGGGCTTCGTAAAAGAGCGGTTCCAGTATGTCGTTAAAGAAGTTCGCATACCTCCCGTATTTGCCCTCAAATAGCTCCCGAAGAAAATTTCGGGGGCCGCTGCCCCAGTCAGCGTCTCGTCCTACACCGAACCAGCCTTTCTTCTGCAGGAAATAGAGAAAGACGATCTGGCCCAAGAGCTTCTTTGAGAAATCGATGGAATTCACATCCTTGGTCCTGAAATCGTCCGCCACCAAGGGGTCTTGCAGAAGAATCGCATCCAGCGTTTCACAGGTCCTGAGGAAAAGCTCCCGGTACTTCTCGAAGAACTCCTTCGTGACCGTTTCAATGTTGAACATATCTTCCAGACGGGAAAGGGCGGGGAGGCCTGACTCCAATGCGGTCATGACCGGCACCAGGCGGCTCTGTGCCGTATGGCTGTTCTCATGGCTTCCCACAAGGAAAGACCATCTCCGGGCAGGAGTGAATTCTTCTTTTGCCCTCAGGTTCCCCTTCGGTGTTGGCGTAAGTCTGTAATCCATTCTGACAAGAGAAAACCGCCAATCCTCAAAACCCGGGGAGACAAATGCGACAAGGCCCGCGTCTTTCTCGCCCCGCTCCTTCAGATACCTGGCGATGAAGTTCCTCTGGGTGGTCCTGCCGTGATCGAGGGTGGTTTCTTTCTGGAGATACACGATGAGGATATCTATCTTCTTTCCGTCAGGGTCGGTGTATGTACCTATCCTTTCGTACTGTTTTACGCGAGACCTGAATGGTTCATAGATATACTGACCCTGGAGGATGGGAAACGCCTTTGACTCGTCAATCCCGTTGAGGAGGTTCCTTATGAAGTACCGGAATTTTCCCTTGTCAAAGGGATTCTGGAGGGTTTCTCTGACAATCTTCTGTGCTTCGTCCCTGTTCACGTTTTAACCCCTGAAACCATTCACTTCAACAATCTTGCCGCTTCAACCGCCCGTAAGGTATTCGGAGAGAATGACCTCTCTCCTGCCGGTTCTTCCATCGGTACCTGCGGCAAAATGCTCCTCAAGGAGTCTTGCAGGCACGGAAGCCTGCAGGACTGCAAGGACTTTCAACGGATTTTCAAGCCCCTCTTTCAGCTCTGTAAGTGCTTTGAGAGCTTCCTTGGCTGTTTGCTTCGGCAAGGCACCCTCTTCAAGCCGCAGCATGATCCTTCTGACGTATCCCTCCTGATCCTCCGTGAGTTGCCGACGGTCTTTCATAACCGCCTTCAGGGTACGCAGGAGTTGCGTTGCACTGTCGCGGCCGCCTCCCCTTGGCACCGGTTCCGGCATGTCTTCCCCGGTCGTAAAGAGGAATGCTTCCTTGTTTCTGGAGAGCAGTTCATAGTAATCCTGACCCGGTTTCCGGCGTGGTGTTTCGGAGGTGGCCTCCAGGAGCTTTGCGGCAGACAGAAAATCGACCTCCCTCGACTCGGTGCCGTTTCCGGCAATGAAGAACTTCTGAAGCTTGCCGCGGCGGAAGTAGGTGAGGAGCATGTTCTGACATTTGTCGTCCTCTCTGGCCGTCCGGGCTTTCTTCGGCAGGTGCTTGATTGCGTCGAAGACGCCGGGTTGTTCGTCGCGGATGGTTTTTATGACGTTCAGGTACTTCAGTTCGCTCTCTTCCGAGTCATCCTCTCCGGTGATTGTCTTTGCGCTGAGGAGACGGTTGAACAGTTCATGGGACCCGACCGGCTCGCCTTCCGTAAGAAGCGCTGCGTCGCCGCCGAGGAGGGTCAGGAAGGCGTTGATCTTGGATTCGGCCGCCTCCTGCAATTTGATCTGGTTGTTCGACTGTTTCGTGGGAAAGAAGTTGAAGGTGTGTATCCTGTCAAATGGTGTATCCACACGGTTGATACGGCCTACACGCTGCATCATCCGGGTTGGATTCCAGGGGATGTCGTAGTTGATTACCACATTGGCACGGTGGAGATTGACGCCTTCGGACAGGACTTCCGTGGAGACGAGGATGCGGTAATCATCCTTCTTGTGCTTTGCTTTCGCGTCAAAGTTCTCGATCACCATATCCCGGACGGCTTCTCCTGAAGACCCATTGTAGGAAAGGACCGCCCCCTTGATCTTGCCGTCTATATTGGCGGCCAGGTATTCCGAGGTTTCTTTTGACTCGGTGAAAATGATGAGCTTGTTCTCTTTCAACTCCCTCTTCTTCCTGAGGGCTCCAATAAAGGTGTCAAGCTTCGGGTCCCGGGTCACCGACGACCACATCGTCTTGATCTCCCGGAGGATATCAAGATCGGCCTGCAGCGCCGGTCTGAAATTATCGTGGAAGTCGGCGGCCTTAAGCTCCTGCGCCTTTCCTTCGTCAATCAGGCGTTGAACGGCTTCGTCGTCGTCATTTTCCAGAAGCTCAAAGATCTTTGCCGTGTGTTTCTTGCTCAAATAGACTCTGCCTTTGTCGTATTCCTGGATGAACTGCTCATATGAACCGATAAAGCGGTCGATTGAGTTCCTGAAGGCATGGAAACTGCTTTCAAGGCGCTTTACGAGCAGGATCTTCATGAACTTGCCCATGTTCTTCTGGGACTGCCGTTCAAGCTGGTCGATCTTGCCTTTATAATAGAGTAACGGGGTATAGCGGGCATAGCTGAACTTCTGTGCGGCAAGCTCGATGGTCTTGCTGAAGATCTCATCCTCATGATCATCCAGTTCGTAGAAAAGAGGCACCGGGGGCTCCACGCCCGGAAAGCGCAGTTTTTGCCTGCTCAGGTCCTGAGAGAAGAATGCGGCAATCTCCATCCTTGTGCGGCGGACCATGAGGTACTTTAAGACCTTGTCTCTGATCTCCCTCGCGTTTTCTTTCACCCGCGCGATGTACTCGCTGTAGTCCTTCTGACGGTCAAGATTCTTTAGCCTCTTGTCCAGTCCGTTGAAAAAAACCTCCAGGTTTGGAAGATTAGGAATCATGCTCTTCTTCGCGTTCTGGAAGAGTTTTATCTGGCTGAGAATATCCTTCGGCGAATTATTGTACGGGGTAGCGGTCACAAGGATGACCCTCTTGCCCCTGCACACCTCCGCCAGCTTTTCATAGGTCACGTTGGACTCTGTACGAAAACGGTGGGCCTCATCAACGATCACATTGGTGTATTTCTCGACACCCTTTCTGAGGAGTTCATCCAGCTTTCCGACAGACTGAAAATCTGCGGGAGCGCGAAAATCGGAAAAGACGTTGCTCCACGAACCGGGGTTACCTGTATCAAGAAGAACCGGCGGAGCGAGGACAAGCGTCCTGCCATCCAGTTGTCCGGCCAACATCGCCGCAATATAGGTCTTTCCGAGACCAACGACGTCGGATATGAACACTCCCCCATACTCTTCAAGGATCTTCTTCGCATTGAGGACAGCCTGTTCCTGGTATTCCAGTTTCATGAAATCTTCCGGCAAATAGCGGACAAAAACTTCATCGGTCAGGCTGAGCTCGTCCTTGAAATATTCATAAAGGAACTTCAGGTAAAGCTCGTAGGGCGTAATGGACTGATTGAGCCATGTCTTTGTCTTGACGGTATCCACATATTTCTCGCTGACATCAACGGCGTCGGCCCAGAGTTCATTGAACTTTCTGAGTGCAAAATCATAATCGGCACGGTTCTTCAATTCGACGTTGAATTCCAGATTGTCGAGAAGGCCCGCCTGAGTAAAATTGCTGGAACCGGTGATCACACGCCCCTTATCACGGTCGCCTTCGGCAAAGGTCATGATATAGACCTTGGCGTGGATGTTGGAGGAAGGATAAGCCTTGATCTCCAGCTTACCATTCCGTATCCACTCGATGAACTTCTCTACCCCTTCCTCGACGCTCTGATTGTCTTCCGAATACTCGAACTCTTTCTCAATCTCACCCTCAAGCCTTTGCTTAACCTCCGCGTGAGAGAATTGGAGTTCCTGTTGAACGGGACCTTTTGCCTGGTCGATCAGATCGAAAGTGCTTCTGTCCGTGCTGATGCCTATCAAGACGCGCACTTTCTCCGTTTTCTCCAGCGGCTTGTAGACATGAAAGAACCCGCTCGTATAGAAATACCCCACCAGACAGTCAAAGAAACGAGTGTCCTTGATCAGGGCTTGGAAGCGACCTTTGAGGTCGTAACCATCTTCGTTGGTGAGAAAGGTTAGATCTGTGCTCAACTATTACCCCGGCAATAATCGGCCTGTGATCGCTTCATCGGGTCCCCTTTGCGCTCGCCTATGAAGCTCTGAGATGCTTGTCAGTATTGAAGTAACTTGAGAGCTTTCGCTAATATGGTACAAGAAATCCGCCGAAAAGGAAATGCCTTTTGTTCACGAATGCGGAAGCTGAAACAATCTCTGCATTGCTTTCTCAGGAAAGATCTCTGTCTCTCTCGCGTCTCAGCCAATCCTACCCCAGATACTTGTTTTCATTGTGCCAGGTGATGAACTCGGGTGACGGTCGGAACATACTGTTCTGAGGAACCACTATTCTCCGGCCGCTCAGGGCATAGTAGTCTCTGCCGTTCTCAAACTCTTCCTTGATGCGTCTGCTCACCTCGAATGTCAGGTCCGTTGTGATCGTTACGTACCCGTTATCGAAAAGGTGGTGTATGTCGGATCGAAGGAGGATGCCGTTTTCTATCTTGTGGGGGCCATTGTCAGAATACGGTTTGATGTGGCTCGCTTCAAGTGCCGGCAATGTTCTTTCCTGTGTGACCGCGCATCGCCTCTGATAGGCATCTGTCACCATGACCCGAAAGCTTCCCTGGCCAAGGCGAGGCAAAACTGTCTGGGGCGCTCCGTAGCGGATCATGGGTTCAGGGCCTGCCTGAGACAGCTTACCTCTATAGTTTTCCGAGCGGAGCCTATCCTGTACCTGATCCCAAAGGCGTTTTCCTATTCCTGAAACCAAATCGTACCGTTTGCCCTGAACGATACTGTTACTCCAGTTCTCCGGCGCTGTAATCCAGTCGCGCCTTTCGAAGAAGAAAGGTTGTTCGAGGAGGATGCAACCAACATAATAATCGTCCCTTGTCGGAGGGGTTCTTCGATATCTCTCGATCCTCTCTCTCATCTCCCCCAATGACGCGGCACCATTCTTCTCAGCAAACGCTGTCCACGCGAAGCTGCAGGGAAATAACTCGCTGTAGGCGAAGAACCCGCCGCCGACAATGAAATTATACGGACTGTGAAGCTTGAAAAGAAAAGGTTCACCGGGATTCAACGCTCTAAATCTTCGATTGCCTCCCGGTTGCCAAAAGTTGACCTCGTCAATCCCCGGCAGACCGGACAGGAACGTGAACCAATCACCGTCAGTTATACCCACATACCCGTTCAACCCGCTACCCCGGAACTGGACGCTGCCGGATCGACCATGGCAACAAAGGTTAAGGACAATCGAGAACCGGGGCAAACCAGCAACGCTGAGCGAACTACTTTTCTGACAAACGCGTGGAAATGAGTACCGTAGTGTTCCATTGAGACCCTCTAATTCCTCATGAAGGCCCAGATGCTTATCCTACGTTGAAATGACTGGCGAGCTTTCATTCATAGCCTACATAAAATACGCATAAAAATCACCTTTTATTCTGGCACAGAGGGATGACAACACTATGTCACAACCCCGGAATAACGAACGCGGGCAGCGCCAAAGAGATTGGCTCAACCTCTTTCGGGGTCGCCTTGGAGGCGTGGAAGAGAGGATACGGAGAAACCTTAAAAAGGGGCTGATAGGGGACATCTAAGAAATTAAGAAACTCTGAATCGCTCTGCACGCTTGTCAATATTTCTTACTGGTTACGACACATCCAAGCAGGTCCGGGTATCCATATCCTCTTTAGCGTGAACCCTGAAACGGAAAACCTCTTCATACTTTGCCGAAAGAGCCTTTCGCGATTCGCGACTTCGAGCATGGTCGAAGACCACGCGCAGGGAGCAGGGAGCCAAATGGCGTTTCGGCACAAAAGAATGGTCATTCTTCAGACGTTATGAGGGTTACGGGGTCACCCATTAGAGGGCCCCCTTCCTGGTTTGGCAAGAATATCAGGGATCGTGCAGGGCCAGTAACGAGCGGGC
>JAQVWF010000051.1 GCA_028698615.1 Syntrophorhabdaceae bacterium | reverse complement strand
TTTGTCCTGCCGACAATGATGGCGACGAGTACCCTCTGTTAGTGTATCGGCCTCGTTTTTTCCTGTCAATCCCATGGCTGTAAGTCCTCGCAGTACCTTCCCGCCCTTCCGGGTCGGTCCCTCCCGCGCGGCCCGAAGCAGTTTTTTTCTGGCAAGCCGATTCCCGTTGGTCTACAATTATTCCAGACATGGCGGCTGCAGCACAGATAGAGATCATTCTCAACGGACTGAAGGAGAGAGTGCCAGAGGGTACGACAATTTCCGAACTGATAAAGTCATCCGGTGAAGCAGACAAGCATCTCGTCGTGGAACGCAACAACCGCTTCATCCACTCCCACGCCTACCCAACGACAACCGTCGAAGAAGGCGACAAGATCGAGTTCATAAACCCGGATTTTGGAGGATAAGGAAAGACGGTTTCATGCTTCACGTTTCAGGTCCAAAGCACAGGACGGCTCCGTCGAAGTTGCCTCAGACCTGAAACACGAAACATGAAACGGCATCTATAAGGAGGTTTTAATGTTATTGCTGCCAAAGTTTGACTATGAGGAGCCGAAGAG
Source organism: Syntrophorhabdaceae bacterium (assembly GCA_028698615.1). Lineage (NCBI taxonomy): Bacteria > Pseudomonadati > Thermodesulfobacteriota > Syntrophorhabdia > Syntrophorhabdales > Syntrophorhabdaceae > Syntrophorhabdaceae bacterium. Next base: position 14,871 of record JAQVWF010000051.1, on the reverse strand, counting down.
CTTGCCGGAAGCCCTGGCGATGCTTTCGGAACTGAGGGGAAAGGGGAGGGTGATCGCCGGGGGCACTGACCTTATCGTGAACATGAAGAAGGGGACCGTCAAACCGGCATGCCTTGTGAGCCTGAAGAAGGTGGATGGGCTCAGGGAGATCGTCGGAGAGAACGGGGCCCTTGCCATCGGCTCCCATGTGACGGTGTCACAGATCGCCGAATCCGATCAGGTGGCATCCGCCTTTCCCGTGCTCGCCCGGTCCGCCTCAGGTCTCGGTTCGCCGCTCATCAGGAACCGCGCGACCATCGGGGGAAACATCGTAACGGCGCGGCCAGCGGCCGACCTCCCTCCTGCCCTCATTGCTCTCGGCGCACAGGTCGAACTCAGGGGGAACGGAAAAGACAGGAAGGTGCCGCTGGACGGTTTTTTCACGGGACCGGGAAGCTCGGTGATAGAGCCCGGCGAGGTGCTGACAGAGATCATCGTACCCGCCGCACCGCCATTCACAGGCGGCGACTATATCAAGCTCGGCCACAGGGCGGCCCTGGAGATCGCCATCGTCGCGGTGGCCTCGAGGCTGACCCTCGACAAGCCCGACGGGGTGATCGTTGACGCGCGCATTGTCCTGAGCTCCGTGGCTCCCACCGCCGTGCACGCCGTGTCGGCGGAAAAGGCCCTCATGGGTCAGCGCCCCTCGGAAGAGCTCTTTGCCGGCGCCGCATCGCTGGCGGTTGCTGACTGTTCGCCCATAACGGACATACGCGGCGGCGCCGAATATCGCCGGGACATGGTGAACACCCTTGTGAAGAGAACGCTGCTCAAGGCTTACCATGATGCCGCGGGGGTGAAAGGGGGAGGTGCGTGATGAAGAAGCTGATAACTTTCAGAGTGAACGACAGGGAATATGAGATAGCCGTTGCCCCCAACAGGACCCTTACCCAGGTGTTGCGGGAAGACCTGAACCTCCTGGGAACAAAAGAGGGTTGCGGGGTCGGCGACTGTGGTGCGTGCACCGTCATCGTCGACGGCAAGCCGGTGAATTCCTGTCTCGTCCTCGCTGTTCAGGCGGACGGTTCCGATATAACGACGATAGAGGGGGTGGCCCGCGGCGATTCCCTTCATACGGTCCAGCAGACATTCGTGGAAATGGGCGCCATTCAATGCGGTTTCTGCACTCCCGGTATGGTCCTTTCCGCCACGAGCCTTCTCGACAAGAATCCCCGGCCGACGGAGCGCGAGGTAAGAGAGGCCATCTCGGGGAACCTCTGCCGGTGTACGGGGTATCAGAAGATCGTGGAGGCCGTGCAGGAAGCTTCCAGAAGAATGAAGAAATGACGAGGAGGAGGCGGAACTATGAAGGCATATAACGTGATAAATACGCGGCTGCCCAGGGTGGATGCCAAAGCCAAGGCGACGGGAGACGCCCGCTATGCAGCGGACCTTGCGATGCCCAACATGCTCTACGGGGCGTTTTTGCAGAGTCCCTTCGCGCACGCGAAGATACTGAATATAGACACAACGGCGGCGAAGAAGCTCCCCGGGGTCAGGGACGTGGTCACGGCGAAAGAGGCAGGATTGGTAAAATACGGCGTCAGCCCTGCCCGATATGATGAACAGGTTTTCTGTCCCGACAAGGTACGGTATGTTGGGGATGAGGTGGCCGCCGTGGCCGCCGATGACCTGGAGACGGCCATGGAGGCGGTATCTCTCATCAAGGTCGACTACGAGGAACTCCCTGTGCTCCTCGATATCGAGTCTGCCATGAAGGAAGGGGCCATTGCCATCCACGACGATTTTCCCGGCAACATCGGCGCCGAGGTGCACCAGGAGTTCGGAAACTTTGAAGAGGCGTTGAAGGAGTGCGACATCGTCCGGACGGACAGGTTCGTGAACAAGAGACAGGACGGAGGATTCCTGGAGCCTCAGGCCTGTCTTGCCCATTACGATCTGAACGGGAACCTTACTCTCTGGACGTCGACGCAGTCGGTCCACTATGTTCAGAGGAGCGTTTCCATGGTGCTCGGCATCCCCATCGGCAAGGTGCGCGTCATTAAGCCTTACGTGGGCGGCGGGTTCGGCCCCAAGGCGGCGGTGAATGCCATGGAGATAGCGGCGTGCCTCATGTCGAGGCGAACGGGCAGGCCGGTGAAGATGGTCTTCTCCCGGGAACAGGTCTTCCTTCATTCCCGGGCCCGGCACCAGTTTTTCCATGAGTTGACGACGGGTGTGAAGAAGGACGGGACCATCGTGGCCCTCAAGAACACCTGCTACCTCGACGGCGGCGCCTATTCGAGCTTCGGTATCGCCACGATCTACTATGCCGGTTCCCTTCTCGGCGCGCCCTACAAGCTGCCGAACATGAAATACGACGGCTACCGGGTCTACACGAACAAGCCTACCTGCGGTGCCCAGCGCGGACACGGAGGCGTTGCCGCGCGCGCGGCATGGGAACAGCAACTGGACAGCATTGCCGCAGAGCTCAACATGGACCCCGTGGAGTTCCGTCTCAAGAACATCATGAAGACGGGCGACGTGACCTGCAATGACTTCAACATGTCCAGCCTCGGGATGAAGGAGTGCCTCGAGGCGGTCCGGGACGGTTCGGGCTGGAGCACGAAAAAGGGAAAGCTTCCCGCGGGCAAGGGGATAGGCGTTGCCTGCGGCTTCTTCGTGTCAGGCGCCGGCTATCCCATCTACCGGTCCGAGACGTTTCATTCCACGGCGACGATCAGGCTTTCCGAAGATGGCGGCGCGGTGAACCTCTACACCGCCGCGGCGGAGATAGGCCAGGGGTCGGACACCATCCTGGGACAGATCGCCGCGGAGGCCTTAGGTGTTTCCCTCGATGACGTGAAGGTGCACTCGGGAGACACCGATTTTGGCGTCGACCTCGGCGCCTATTCCTCACGGCAGACCCTCATGTCCGGCCATGCCGTCAAGGCGGCCGCTGAAGACACCAAACGGCAGGTGCTGGAGGCGCTCTCCGAAAAGCTCAACATTTCCATTGCGGACATGGATATTGCGAAGGGGGTCGTCGTTTTCAAAAACGGGAATCCCGATTTTTCCCAGTTGCGGACGGCTTACATCAAGGAGCACCGCGGGTGGGAAGACCTTCCTTCGGGAGGGGAACTCACCTTCAGAGAGGCGGCGCGTATTGCTTTTCTCACGCGGGGTGTTATAATCGGGAATGGTGCTTACAAGCCCGGGGAACTGGGGGGCAAGTACAAAGGTGCCGCGGTCGGGACTTCGCCGGCCTACGGTTGTTCCGCCCAGGTGGTCGAAGTGACGGTGGATATGGAGACGGGCAAGGTCACCGTTGACGACATGACCGACGCCCATGACTGCGGTTTTGCCATCAACCGGACGAACGTGGAAGGGCAGATGCAGGGATCGCTGTCGATGGGACTCGGCGAGGCCCTCTTTGAGGAGGTCAGGTTTGACGAAAAGGGCCGGGTTGCCAACCCCTCTCTCGGCGAGTACCGCATCCCCACAGCCCTCGACATGCCCAATGTCAGGACCATCATAGTCGAGAGCGATGAGCCGAACGGGCCCTTCGGGGCCAAAGAGGTGGGGGAGGGCGCGATAATGCCCACCATCCCTGCCATCCTCAACGCCATCCACGATGCCGTGGGGGTGAGGATCGACGAGCTTCCGATCACGTCGGAGCGCCTCTATGCCTTGATGAAGGGGAAGAGAAGAAAATAGGAGGACGGTATGTCTGTGCTGCTGACGCAGAGTTGGGACATAAGCCAGGGGAAGGACTATGAGTACTCGCAGTTCATAGTTGAGACCTATTTGCCTGAAATGGCGACGATGGGCCTCGTGCCCGTCGGCGGCTATTATGTCGAGGTGGGCTTCGGTCCCCGCATTATCGCTGTGTTCAGCGTCAATGAGACGGAAGAGGTTCTGAAGACCATTGCGGGAAAGAGGTTCAAGGACCTTCTCCAGCAGCTCAAAGCCATAGTGATAAATTACCGGGGCGCCATCCTGGAGCCCACCGGAGCCGTCAAGCGAGGCAAATACACCATCCAGAAGGGCGTCTGGAAATTGAACCAGTACTATGATCTGAAACCGGGCGTGAAAAAGTCCTATGCCGATTTCGTCATAAACGAGCACATCCCCGCGATGAACAAGATCAGCTTCGCGGAAGTGACGGGCGGGTGGAACGTATTGATCGGCGGCATGAGCGAGGTCATCGCGGAATTCACCTTCAAGGACGCCATGGATGTCGGCAGGCTCCTGATGAACGAGGACTACAGGCGCATAACACAAAAACTGCGCAACGAGTTCGCCGCCAGCTACGCCAGCAGAATAATGAAGAGCACAGAGCGGTTCGACGAACCTCGGTGGTTCAAGTGAGCAGGCGGGTGAGGGCATTCGAAAGGGTTCTTCTGCCGGGGATGGCATTTGTCAGCGTTTTTGTTTTCCTGGTATTTTTCATGGGCGCTGTCTCCCGGGGGGAAGAGGCCGGGAAAGGGGCGCCGGAGGGAGCAGCGACGCTTTCCCCGGCGGAGCAGGAAAAACTGGCCAGGGAACTCTACACCGTCATGATCGGGACCGATAAGGGAGACCTGGAGACGTTCATTACCCTCCATACCCGTGTCATCAAGGAATGTCCTGACACCGAAAAGGCCCGGATATCCGTGTGGCGCCTCTCAAACCTCTATCTTTACGCAGGCGAGCGTCCGGATTACCGGAAGATCATAGAGCTCATGGAGCATCTCATCGAGCGTTATCCTGATTCGTCGATCATTCCGAATGCCAAACAGCGGCTGCTCCATGCCTACGAAGAGACAGGGAATGCGAAAAAGGCCCTGTCGATGTATGAGGAGATCTTCGAGAAACGCCCGGCTGCCCTTGAAGACCCTAAACTGGCCGCGTACATGCTCGGGTACGCCAAGGCTTTGGCGGAAACGGGAAACAAGGATAAAGCTGCAGTCGTATACAATAAGGTGCTTTCATTTCAGGACAGGACTGAAGACTTTCTCCTCGACATCGCAAGAAGCGAACTCGAGAAGCTATAGTAGAAAGAACAACGCGCCTCCTTTTTTTGACTTTGCACCAATCCATCATCCATCGCCTGCTCTTCCGGTACGTATATTGCAAAAACATACTTCGATGTTTACTACCCTTAGAGGATGCCGATAGATGATCGTGAACAGGCTGGAAACGGATAAGGTACGGGAAATAAAGGCGGCTTGCGCGTGTCTGTTCTCCGAGGCGGCGGCTAAGAGTGATCGTTTTCTGGAAACGCTCAGTGTGGATATGGTGAAACGGGCCTATCATCGCAACGCCAGGGTACACCATCCTGACATGAAGGCGGGCGCGGTCGTCAAGGATGTGACATCGGATCGCTTTCTTGCCATACAACAATCCTACGAGGTGCTCGTCGACTATCTGGAAGGGATGAATCCGGCGAACGACGCGGTCCTTGCTCACGGAAAGATCATCGCCGTGGGGGGCGCCAAGGGGGGCATCGGCAAGAGCGTCATTACGGCCAACCTCGGGATATACCTGGCGTCACTGGGGCTGAAGACCGTCCTCGTGGATCTCGACCTGGGGGGTTCCAACCTCCACCTGTATCTCGGGTACCGGTCCATCCTGCAGCGTTCGATCAACGATTTCCTGAAGAAGAGGGTGAACTCCCTTACTGATGTCATGATACAGAGCCCCCACGGGCCGATCCTTGTCGGCGGCGATAGTTCGGAACTGGGCTCGGCAAATATAGATTTTATGAAGAAGATGAAGCTCATCAGGGCCATAAATGCCATAGAGGCGGACTGTGTTGTTCTCGATCTCGGGGGCGATACGTCCTACAATATTCTCGATTTCTTCCTTCAGGCGGATCACGGCATCGTTGTGACCACCCGCGATTCGGCGTCCTATATCGGAGCCTACCACTTCCTGAAGGCTGCCATGTATCGCAAGCTCAATCGGCTCACGGGCATGGAGTCCCGTTCCGGCGAGGGGAAGGATGTCCTCCTGGAGAAGTACATCCGTGAGTCCATCATGTCGGAGGACGGGCAAAACGCAAAGACGATCAATGAGCTCGTTGCCTTCATCAGGGACGACCACCCCCAGTATCTCTCAACGGTAATGAACGCGGTCTGGGGCTTCAACCCTTACCTCATTGTCAACAGGGTTCCCCAAGGGGTGGGTCCTGAGGAAGTTGCCGGCAAGATACAGAACGTGACGAAGAGGTGGCTTGCAAGGGAGGTCAAACTGCTGGGCAGCATAGGCCGCCATGCCGACGTCGAACGAAGCGCCATAGACCTCGTCCCCGCCATAACCCGCTGCCCGAAAGGCGCCTTCGCCATGGAAATAGCCGGCATAGCCAACCGACTGTTGTCCACGGGAGGAAGATAGGCCGCCGACCCGTGTGCCCGTCTGCGTATGCACACTTCTGCTTGACATAAGGCGGCGAAGGGCATTAGCTTTTAGGGAACTGGAGGTTCCTTGTGAGAATAGGTGGGTTTGAACTTATTGATCCTGTTCCGGAGTTGAATGAACCTTACGTGGTGGCAACACTCCGGCCGTGGATTGACGTCAACAATGTGGGCAGCCTGGTCCTTAAGGAACTCGTGGGACAGTTCTCGGCTTTCGAACTGGGAAAGCTTGCCAGGCCGGGGCGCTTTTACGATTTTACGCGGTACCGGCCCACCATCGACATCGAGGGTGCCATCAATGATCTCTCTGTTCCCAATACGACGCTCCACTATGCCCGAAGGCAGGGGCAGAATGACCTTGTCCTTCTTGATCTCCTGGAGCCCCATGCCAACGCCGATATCTACGTCGATTCCGTCGTCAGGGTGCTCAAGGCCCTCAAGACGAGCAAGTATGTTCTTCTGGGCAGCATGTACGACGTTGTGCCCCACACGAGACCTTTGCTCGTCAGCGGCTATGGAATGGGCGAGAAAGCGTTGCAGGATGTGAGGATGGCGGGCGCAATGCCCATTACCTACCGGGGGCCGTCCACCTTTGCCAACCTCATAACGAAAAGAGCCGCTGAATCGGGCATCGATGCGGTTGTCTTCATCGTTTCCCTGCCGCAATACGTGGTGATGGAAGAGGACCATGTGGGCAAGGTCAGGCTCATGGAGGTTCTCAACATGCTTTATAACATCCCCATCGACAAGGAGGAATTCGAGAAGGCCCTGCGCCAGCGCGAAATCATCACAGAGAGATTGAAGGCTTCCCCGGAGGTGGGCGAAATCCTTTCCCAGCTCGAAAACACCTACGACATGCGCGTCAAAGCGATGGAAAAGGAAGGTATCCTCCAGCTTGGCCCGGACATGGAAGAGATCTTCTGGAAGACCATAGAAAAGAATATAGGGAAAGCCTGACCTCGCCGGACTGTCACCATGCCCGGGTCAGGGTTACTCCGTCCACGACCATTTTCCATTGGCTGTTCTCTTCGTAGGGTGCCCTGGAGACAACGAATGTCGTCGAAATGAACGGGAGTCCGACGATGAAATTATCCCCTTCAAACCCGCGAAGCGGTCCGGAGATGGATTTCGAGACGCCGCCGCGTATGCGTTTGTATTTTACGGAGCCGTCCTCCGTAATGAGCAGGTACATCTCCCGAGACCGCCATTCACCGACATACCGGGTCTTCTCCGGAGGCACCGGTGTGCCGCATCCGGAAAGAAAGATGGACACCGCCAAGACTGCCAGCAACACCATGCAACGGTTTTGGTTCATAACACTCGCCTTCCTTTCGATCGTGGCCGTTACCGCCCCGCTGAGGTTATCCTACCCTGCGATAGGGGAAAAGGCAATGATCGGGGCCGCGTCGATCGCTCCGCTTCGCTGAGGATGCACCTCCATATCACCCGGAAGAACCCCGACAAAGAGGAGGATGGACATGGGTTTGAGGTGGTTGTGCATTAGTTGACACCGGGAGTTTCGTTGCTTATAATGGCTGAACGGGAGCAAGAATACTCGCCTGCAGGTGCGCCTTGAACAGGTTGTCATCGAAGGGGCAAAAGAAAAGGCATGTCCCGCTCGGACTTCTGTGGATGATATGAAAGAACTGGACGCAAAAAAAGAAACGCCGAATCTCGTTGTCTCCTTTTTCTCCGCCATAGGCCGCCTGACGATCGGTGCCGTCGGGGATTTCGGCGCCATGGCGGTTTTCTTCTTTCTCGGCTTCATCAACATCTTCCGGGCGAGGCAGATCCGGGAGATCACGAACCAGACCTATTATATCGGTGCGAAATCGTCCCTTATCGTGATGCTTGTCGCCCTTTTTACCGGCATGGTGCTGGGCCTGCAGCTTTTCTACACCCTCGTGAAGTTTGGTTCCGTGGGCGCCCTGGGGTCCGCCATCGCCCTTTCCCTGGTGCGGGAGCTCGGACCAGTTCTGACGGCCATCATGATAGCCGCACGAGCCGGTTCGGCGATGGCCGCGGAAATCGGTATACTGCGCAATTCAGAGCAGATCGATGCACTCTACACGATGGGCGTTGACCCCGTCCGCTACCTGGTCAGCCCGAGAATAGCGGCCTCGATCATCAGCTTTCCTCTTCTCACGGCATTCTTCGATCTCGTCGGTATAATCGGGGGCTACCTGACCGGCGTTCTTCTTCTGGGGACCAACGGGGGAACATATTTTTACCGAGTGCAATCCTCATTAGGCATGGTAGATATTCGGGGAGGTTTCATAAAGGCCCTCGTATTCGGTGCCATTGTCTCCTGTATCTGCTGCTTTCAGGGTTATTTCTGCCACATGAGGAGTGATGGATTCGGGGCAAAATCGGTCGGACAGGCCACAGTATCGGCAGTTGTGATCTCCTGCGTGATGATCCTTGTTTCCGACTACGTGGTGACATCATTTCTGATGTAAGGACAATTATGGACACGCCTCTCATAGAATTCAGGAACGTTACAAAGAGATTCGACGGGAGAACGGTGCTCGACAACATCAATCTGAGCATTTACGACAACCAGGTCACCACCATCATCGGAAAGAGCGGCACCGGCAAGAGTGTGCTTCTTAAGCATATCATAGGCCTCCTCAAACCGGATGAAGGCACGATACTGTTTCAGGGGAAACCCGTTAACACGATGAAAAAGGCCGAATGGGAAGGGCACAGGCGCAGGATAGCCTATCTTTTCCAGAACAACGCCCTCCTTGACTCGATGACCGTTCTCGACAATGTGGCGTTTCCCCTGCGTCAAACGACCGATCTGGCGAAGGGCGAGATAGAGAAACGGGCAATGAAGAGGATAGAGGACCTGGAGCTCCTGGAGGCTGTGGATAAATTTCCGTCGGAGCTCTCCGGAGGCATGCAGAAACGCGTTGCCCTGGCCCGCGCACTCGTCACTGACCCCGATATCGTCCTTTTCGACGAACCGACAACGGGGCAGGACCCCATCAGGAAGAACATGATCCTGAGCATGATCATCCATTACAGGAAGAAATACGGCTTCACCGCCGTTATGATAAGCCACGACATACCCGACGTTTTCTTCATCTCCGACCGCGTGATCATCCTCTGGGAGGGCAGCGTGGGCTTCGAGGGGCCTTACGAAGAGGCCATCAAACAGAAAGTCCCCATGATCGACGAGTTCCTGCGGAGCCTCGAAGGCTTCGAGGACCAATTGACGGGCCTGCTTTCACGGGAGGCCTTCAACGTGCACTATGCCGCCATGCTGGGAACCACGGCCAGGGAAACGAACTTTTCAGCGGCGCTTTTCAGCGTCCGGCTCGACATTCTCTACGAGGCTCTGGGGGCACAGGCGGCGGTGGAGGTCATCAAGACCCTGGGGGAGTATACCAACCGGTATTTCGACAGCATCGGTGGGTTCTCCGCGCGCCACAGCAGGGATGAGATCCTGACCATTTTCCCTCACAAGAACATAGATGAGGCACGCAGACTCGTGGTGGAATATTCACGCGACCTGGAGAGCGGGTTCATAGATCACATCAGGGACATCGCATCGGCGAGCGCAGGCACGGCTTCGTGTTTTGACATCTACATCCATGCCGGGGTCATTGAGATCTCGCCCGAGGATACCATTGAAGAGATGATTGAGAAGGGTCGGGCAAAGCAGGAGATCATTTCGACACACCGATGCGACCTTGGAGGTAAGGAGCAATGAAAAAATATTCCATAGAGACAACGGTGGGCATCTTCATAGTCATCGGTCTTATCTGTATCGGATACATGACCGTGAAACTTGGCAAGGTGTCGCTCTTCGGAGACAAGACCTATCCCCTGTCTGCCCGCTTCACCTCTGTGACGGGTCTCAGGGTGGGGAGCGCCGTCGAGGTATACGGCATCCAGGTGGGCACCGTGACAAGCCTCACCATCGACCAGGACAGACAGATGGGGATGGTGGGGATTAAGATCGGCAAGGATACGGTGATCTACGACGACGCATCCGCCACTATTAAGAGCGCGGGCCTCATAGGCGATAAATACGTAAAGGTGGATCCAGGCGGATCAGGACAGCCCCTGAAACCCGGGGGCATGATCACGCAGACCTCGGTGCCCGCGGACATTGAGGACCTTATCGGCAAGTACGCCTTCGGAGATGTTAACAAGGAGCCTGCCAAGGGCGGGGAGCAACCCGCCAAATGATCAGGGAGGACAAATTGAGAAAAGCACTGGTTGGTTTAATGATATTCGTCATATCCATGGCTCCTTTCCATGCATTTGGAGGAGCCGCACTCGATACAGTAACAACGAACGTGAACAGTGTTCTCGATGTGCTCAGGGACCCCAAGCTCAAAGGCGAGTCGGGCAAGAAGGCCAAAGAGCAGAAGATCGAGGCCGCCGCCGATAAATTGTTCGACTATGTAGAGCTTTCCAAGCGGACCCTGGGACTCAACTGGAACAAGTTCAGCATGGACCAGCGCAAGGAGTTCGTTGAACTTTTCAAGGCGCTCCTCAGAAACACATATATTGACAGGATCACGGGTTACACCGATCAGAAGGTGAGCTTCGTAAAGGAAATGCCGCTTTCGGAAACCACGATAGAAGTGCAGAGCGTGGTGGTGTCGGGAAATGGCAGGACGCCCATAAACTACAGGGTCATAAAGAAGGAGAATAACTGGAAGGTCTACGATGTCGTCATCGAGGGCGTGAGCCTCGTAAACAACTACCGTACACAGTTCAGGGAGATTCTCGGAAACAATCCACCGCAGGCGCTGATAGACACGCTGCGTAAAAGGGCTGGAAAGTAATGGTATATCACCCCAGTGCTCCGCAGGCCGGAAGAAGAGCTTCCTTGAAGCGCTCCGCCTTCCCCTTCCTCATGCTCCTCCTTTTTTTCTGCTGCCCGTTGGTCCATGCCGGATCGGAGGTTTCAGAGACCGGCCCGATCACTGTAAGGGATCTTAAGGCCCCCGAGAGCACGTTCTCCGAACCTGCCCTTTCCGCTCAAGGGGTTGGCAATACAACATCCGGAAACCCTCGGATGGCACAAAGCAAGCCGCAGGAACCCGCCGCCCCTGCCGCCGGGATCACGCCGCCATCATCTGATGAATACGGCGATGTGACAGCGAAAGATGTGGGCGAAAGGGCGCCTTCCAGTGCAAGTGCCGGGGCGTCATCTGATGAATACGGCGACGTGGCGACTGAGGATGGGGCCTCAGCTGAACCGCGGGAGGTTATCGCCGATCCCATAAAGCCCTTTAACATCGCGATGTATCACTTCAACGACAAGCTCTATTTCTGGGCATGGAAACCCGTTGCAACAGGCTACAAATATGTTTTGCCCCGGGAGATCAGGGGTCTTTTCAGCAGTTTCTACGCAAACCTGAAGGCTCCTATCCGCATCGTGAACAATCTCCTCCAGGGCGAGCCCGGCTACGCCGGTAAGGAGCTGGCAAGTTTTCTTATCAATTCGACGATCGGCGTCGGCGGATTAAGGAACTGCGCGGAAGAGTGCTTCGGTCTGCGGGGGAGATATGCCGATTTCGGGCAGACCCTGGGCAAGTACGGCGTCGGCTTTGGTTTCTATCTCGTATTGCCCTTTGTCGGCCCTTCGAGTGTCCGCGACGGTTTCGGTTTTCTCGTAGACTGGACGATGAGGCCGCAGACGTATATCGGTGATGAGTTCTTCAGCTACGAGAGCGTAGGCCTTTACACTCATGAGCAGATCAACAGCACATCTTTTCACCTCGGGGAATACGAGGCGTTCAAGAAGGCCTCGGTCGACCCCTACGTATCCATGCGGGACATCTTTATCCAGTACCGCAAGAACCTGATCGAAAACCGCTAGCATCGATCCATCTCCCAGGCAATGGATTGATCCCGGGCAGCGGCTTCATTGATTTCTTTGGATCCCGAAGAGAAAGGAGGAGGCCATATGTCGCTTTTATTCATTCAATACTGGGATGTCATCGAAGACAGGGAGCAGGAATATGCCAATTACGTCAACGATACATACCTTGCCGAGATAACAACCCTCGGCTTTGTCCCTGTCGGGGGTTACTACGTCGAGGTGGGGTTCGGGCCGAGGACGATCACCGCCTTCTCTTCGGAAAGCCTCGAGGATATTTCGAGGATCATCACAGGCAAAGGGTTCAGGGACCTTACCCTGGGACTGAAAAAATACGTGGCAAATTTCAACAACACCGTCCTCGAACCCGACGGCACCATCAAGATAGGGAGATATCCCATCCAGAAGGGGGTTTGGAAATTCAACCAGTACTATGATCTCCGGCCGGACATGAAGAATGAATATGAGGATTTCGTTATCAATGAATACGTTCCTGCAATGCAAAAGATTGATTACGTCACCGTGACGAACTGCTGGAACGTGGTGCTCGGCGGTTTTTGCGACATCATCCTTGAGATCACCTTCAAGGACCCCGAAGATATCGGCCACCTTATGAAGGGCAATGATTTCCGCAGGATCACGCGCACGCTCAAACGACAATTCGTGACCAACTACACCAACCGCATACAGAGGACCACGAAATGGTTCAGCGATCCGAAATGGTTCAAACGGTAGCGCCGGATCTCGATGGAAGGATTGATTGTGTTGCGTTCCCCGCGCTTGCCGCCTTTCAAAAGATAATGGAAAAATGGTAGAGTGAGTCAATAAAACCTTTAAACGGTGCCGGGAGTGGGTACATGGTGCCGTTCGAGATGAACAGATCTGCGGATACCGGGGCGATAAGATGAGATATGATTTTGATGAGGTTGTAGAGCGAAGGGGCACCGACAGTATTAAGTGGAGAAGATACGGCGATGACGTTCTCCCCTTGTGGGTGGCTGATATGGATCTTGTCTCCCCTGAACCGGTCGTTGCGGCCCTGCATGAACGGGTGGACCACCGGGTCTTTGGATATGGAGGGGCGACGGAGGAACTCATCAGCGTCATCCGGGAGCGGCTGAAAAGGCTCTATGGATGGGACGTCCCCGGGGAAGAGATCGTTTTTGTACCCGGGGTTGTCACGGGTCTCAATCTCGCATTTCAGCTTTTCGCGGAACCCGGGGAGGCCGTGCTGGTCCAGCCGCCGGTCTATTCACATTTCATCGCCGATCCGGTGAACCGCGGCCGTTCCGTCATTGACCCTCCGTTGATAAAAAAGGGGGACACCTACGAGATCGATTGTGATGCGTTCGAGAAGGCGATCACCGACGGTACGCGGATCTTTGTGCTGTGCAATCCGCACAACCCTGTCGGCCGCGTCTTCAGAAAGGATGAACTGGAGCGGCTTGCAGATATCTGCATGGGCCGCAATGTGTTGATCTGTGCCGATGAGATCCACTGTGATCTTCTGTTTCCCGGTAATCGCCATATACCCATCGCAACTCTTGGCGGTGAGGTGGCGGACCGCACCATCACTTTCATGTCGCCGAGCAAGACGTTCAACCTGGCGGGCCTGAAGTGCTCCTTTGCGATAATCAAGGACCCCGCGCTTCGGAAAGCCTGGTCAAAGGGCAGTGAAGGCCTTATCCCCCATGTAAACATCATGGGCCTTGCCGCAGCACTTTCAGCCTTCAGGGACGGTCAGGAATGGTTGGACCAGTGCCTGACCTACCTTGAGGGGAACAGGGATTTTCTGGTCCAATACCTGCGCGATTATTTGCCTTCCATCACGATGACCCGTATGGAGGCTACCTATCTCGCCTGGCTGGATTGCAGAGGATCGGGAATACCGGGGAACCCCTATCGTTTTTTTCTCAAGGAGAGCAAAGTGGCCCTCAATGACGGGGCCGAATATGGAAAGGGCGGAGATGGATTTGTCAGGCTCAACTTTGCATGTCCGAGAAAGACCCTGATCGATGCCCTCGAGCGCATGGCGCATGCCGTGAAGAAACTGTAAGCCCCGCTGTTCACTGACAACTGCGCAGTTCACGCCCTGACCTTAGGCTGCCCGGAGGGATTCATGAGGGTGGCATTTTCTTGAGGACCTTGCCGCTCCTGGCGTCATAGAACCATATTTCGATGAGGTTTATGTAAACATAATGATACCTGCCCAGGTAGGTGCCCGGATTCTCGGCAGCTGGCCTGTGGCTTATTTCCTCGTACGAGGTATATGGCGCCGCAAGCCTGCCCACGAGAAGCGCCATGATGCCGCCTTCAATACGTCCTGCCTCTTCGGGTGTCATTTTTGTTACCGCCGCGATCGCCTCGCGGCCTGATCCCTTATTCCCGCTGTGCGGCTTCCTGTCGTCCCCTGCATTTGCCTTCGCGGTCGTTTCTATTGGAAGGGCCCCGGTATTAACGACGACCACCGCATACTCGCTGAACTTTATCTCTTCAATGTTCACCCTGGAGCCGTCGCTTTTTGTCATCGTATACCTGTTGTCGAGCTGGGGAAGGTACCTGACCATGAAGGCCCTTTTCATTCCATCCTCCCTGCACGCCTCAAACGCGGCGGACAACGGACAGCGCACACGCATGGCCTGGACTTTC
>JAQVWF010000050.1 GCA_028698615.1 Syntrophorhabdaceae bacterium | reverse complement strand
ATAAACTGGGTTACGGGGACTATTTTCTGGGGTACAAGCCGCACAAGGTGAGGTTTCTCGGTCACGGTATCGGTATTGAGCTCGCGGAGTTTCCTTACATAGCCGCCACTCATACCTATCCCATAGAGGAGGACGCCGTATTCGCCATCGAACCAAAAATGGTCTTCCCCAAGAAGGGTTGCTGCGGTTACGAGAATACCATCCACTTTATGAACGGAAAGTGCCGGATAATCACTGATATTGATGACAGCATCATCATCGCATGAAATACATTTTCTCCACAGGATGTCTTTTTCATCTTCCCATCGAGGAGATATTCTACCTCGCCGGCGAGGGAGGTTTTGACGGCTGCGAGCTCGTCATAGACCAGCGTTTCATGAGCGACGGCTACCTCGACAGGGTCCAGGCGTGCATGGAAATACTTCCCGTCCATACCATACACGCCCCATTTCTCAAGATGAAGAAATGGGGAACAAAGGTGGACGAACTGAAGAGGACCATTGACATCGCCCGCGTCCTCGGGGCGAGCGTTGTCAATTTCCATCCCCCTGCGTGGCTGACGATGGAGATAGGCTTTGCCCGATGGCTCAAGAGCATTCATGACTTTCAGAAAGAGCTCGACTGTGCCGATATCGCGCTCACCATTGAAAACATGCCCCGGGCAGGCAAGCATCTCATGCTCACCTCGTATATTCTCAACGATATCAACGACCTTGTCGCCTTCGGCGAGGAACATAATCTCTATTTCACTTTTGACACGACCCATCTCGCCAGCTTCGGCGCGGATATCATTGCCCCTTTTATCAAGGTCTTCCGAACCGGAAGGCTGCGCAACATCCACCTCAGCGATTCCGGTGAGCACGAAAGCCACCTCTTTCTCGGAAGAGGAGATCTCCCCATCGCCAGATTCCTCAACACCGTTCGAAGGGTGGGCTATGATGGCATGATAACCTTCGAGGTGTCTCCCCGGGAGCTTCCAAAGACAAGGGAGTGGCTTATCAGGCTTATCGAGTATCAGCTCCGGCTGATCAAGCTCCATACAGGGGAGGCCCTGGTGTAATATGGCGAAAAAAACCCTCTTTGCCTGCACTGCCTGCGGATATGAAACCTTGAAATGGCTGGGGAAGTGCCCCATGTGCCAGGGATGGGACACCTTCAAGGAATTTGCCCCCGCCGCAAAGGACGATGGCAAAGAGTCGCGGCGGCCTGTCATTCTCTCCGACGAAGAGCTTGCCGATGAGGAGAGGATCGCAACGGGGATCGGCGAAATGGATCGCGTCCTTGGCGGGGGTATGACCACGGGGTCGGCCATCCTCCTTGGCGGCGACCCCGGGATAGGCAAGACAACGCTCTGCTTTGAGGTGGCAGCAAAGCTGACAGATCTGGGCCTGAAGATCCTCTACGTGTCCGGAGAGGAATCCCTGAAGCAATTGGCATCCCGTAAGAAAAGGCTGGGGCTCAAGGCGGGATTTGCCTTCCTCACCACCAATCACCTCGATGACATCGTATCGGCGATCACCGAGGAACACTATGCCCTGGCTATCGTAGATTCCGTTCAGTCAGTCTACAACCCCAAACTTCCCATGCTGCCGGGAAGCATGGGCCAGGTCAAGGAGGTGTCCTCGCGACTCACGATGGAAACAAAGGCACTCGATACAAGCCTGATCTTCATAGGCCACGTCACGAAGGAAGGCGTCATAGCAGGTCCCAAGATATTGGAACACATGGTCGATACGGTCCTCTACTTCGAAGGTGATAAAATGCTCCCCTACCGGATGTTGAGAACCATCAAGAACAGATACGGAGCCGTCGAAGAGGTGGGGATATTCCAGATGACGGGGGATGGTCTCATAAGCGTCGAGAACCCTTCCCAGTTCTTCATCTCACAACGGGGTGAGATCGGCGAAGGAAGCAGCCTTTTCCCTTACATCACCGGATCGCGTCCCATCGTCCTCGAAGTTCAGGCCCTGACGCAAAAGACAAACTTCTCCATTCCGAGAAGGCTTTCCCTCGGCTATGACGTGAACCGCCTTTTCATCCTTGTCTCCGTTGTCGAAAAGACAGTAGGGAAACCTTTCTTCGACAGGGACATTTACGTGAACGTTACGGGAGGCATGAAGGTAAACGAGCCAGCAATCGACCTCGCTGTAGCCGCATCCCTGCTTTCAAGCTACAAGGAAGTGACCCTGGGCCAGCAAACCGCTTTCTTCGGCGAGGTGGGCCTCACCGGTGAGGTTAGAAAGACGGTAAACATGGACCTGAGGATCAAGGAGTGCCAGCGTATCGGCATAAAGAGGATCTTCTGCCCCGCAGATGGTGCCAGCTCCGACGGTATGGAGATAATAACCATCCGAAATCTCAAGGAATTGTTTAAGAAGATAGGGCAGTCTGAAACCGCCTCTAGGGCATCTTGAACTCTTTCCCCTTGGGTCGAATGGTCATCACCGGACAGGGCGATTTCCTTACTACCTTCTCGGCCACATTTCCAATGAGGATATGCTCGATGCCGCCGCGCCCGTGAGTACCCATGACGATGAGATCAACCCCTTCGGTTTTCGCGTAGTCAATGATCTCCACAAAAGCGACGCCCGTCCTGACAACCTTTCTGATATCCCCATGCGCATGGCTCAGGACACCGGCAAACTCCTTGTCCACCTCGTCCTGGATGTTCTTTTCCACGGCTACCAGATTTTCCGGTGTGAGGAAGGATTCGTAAGGGGTGAAATAGGTAAGATTGGGTATGACGTGAAGCAGATGGAGTTCCGCGCCGTACTTTTTGGCGATATCGATGGCATAGGCCACTACATCTTTTGTGTATTTTGAGAAATCGACGGGACAAAGTATCTTCTTGAACATTGTAACCCCCTCCTCTCCGACGTATTATAAGTCACTTATATAATCCATCTCCTCTTTAGTCAATTCAAATATCTCCGATAAATACCTTCGTGGGCAAATTCACAAACGCGCGAAATCGACCTTGACAAAAATAACCGTCAATTGTTATAGTTACTCTGTAGACACGTGGATGATCTGAGAAAATGCCCTAGAACCAACAACTTAGGGCATTTTTTACTGTCCGGAGAATAGATGACCATTAAAAACCATAGTGAGATTCAGCACCTCGTAGACCTCGGGACTGAAAAGGGATACCTGACCCCTGACGAAATCAATGAGTACCTGCCCCAGAACATCTTTTCACCCGAGGATATTGAAGATATCTTTGACTTTCTTACCGAATCCAACATCGACATAGTCGACACGATCAAGGAGAAGACGGAAGCCGCCACGGAAGGGGAGTCCTCGGAATGGGGCGAGATGGAGCGGTTCCCCTCTGAGAGGACCGATAACATCATCTGGGCCTATCTCAAAGACATCGGCAGGGTCTCCCTGCTCAATTCGGAAGAGGAGTACACGATCGCAAAGAGGATTGAGGATGGGGAGCGGATAATCAGGAATCTCCTGTTCGACCTTCCCCACGCCATCCAGGAACTCATGGACATCGCTTCTCTTCTCAAGAAAGAAGCCATCAACATAATCGATGTGGTCAAGAACATCGATGAGCTGAACTACACCAAGAAGGATGAGGACAAATACAGAAAGAAAACGGTATCCCTCATCAATAGCATCAGGAACCAGCATCAAAAGAAAGAGGAACTGAGAAGGAATTCCGTCAAGGTCAACGAGGCAACGAGAAAGCTCAACGAGAAAAAGCTTAAAACCCTTGAGAATAAGGTCGAGGAGAACCTCATAAACCTCAACCTCAACAAGAAGATCCTGGAAGAGATCATCCGCAAGCTCCAAAGACAGCTCAAGTTCATGGACGATAAGGACGCGCGGAAGGTTAAAAAGAGGCTCATGGAGATCGGTCAGATCGAGAATGGTCTGAAAACGGTCAAGAACCGCCTGATACAGGCCAACCTGAGGCTCGTTATCAATATTGCGAAGAAATATCTCAACAGGGGACTTTCCTTCCTGGACCTTATTCAGGAAGGAAACATGGGCCTCATGAAGGCGGCTGAAAAGTACGATTACCAGAAGGGATACAAGTTCTCCACCTACTCGACGTGGTGGATCCGGCAGGCCATCACCCGAGCGATAGCTGACTACGCACGGACGATCAGGGTCCCCGTTCATGTCCTCGAGACTATGAACAAAATAACGAAGGTCACAATCTCCTTGTTTCAGGAACTCGGGCGGGAACCGAATCTCGACGAGATCTCCTTGAAGGCCGGTCTTCCCCTTGAAAAGGTACGGAAGATCATGAAGGTCTCAAACGAGCCCATTTCCATTGAAACCCCCATCGGCGATGACGAATCGAAGCTCGGAGACTTCATTGCGGACCCGAAATCACCGTCGCCCTTCAACGAGCTTGTCAGCATCTCCCTCAAGGAGGAGATCGACAAGGTCCTCTCCACACTCACTCCGCGCGAAGAGAAGGTCATCCGGATGAGGCTCGGCATCGGCGAAAAGACCGATTACACTCTCGAGGAGGTTGGCGAAGTATTTGGCCTCACCCGCGAGCGAATCCGCCAGATAGAGGCGAAGGCCCTGCGCAAACTGAAACATCCTTCACGCCGAAAGAGATTGGAAAGCTTCCTGGAATAGAGGAAGCCGGAGCTAAGGGAACAAAAAAGGCCGGGGGTCTCCACCCGCCCTTCTTTCTGTCCGCCAAACCCCCTGCCCTTAATTGTACAGGTTTTCCTGTTCAGGCTCGCCGGCAATACCCAGCTTTGGCCGGTATTCCTGCTCCCTGATGCTGCTCCCCGACATGATATCGGAAACATTCGCCTTGATCTGAGCCATTTTATCGGGGGTAAAGGGTTTGATTCGGGAAAAAGCGGCATTCAGGGTGATATCAGGCCTGAATGTCTGGATGATGAGGTCTTTCGCCCCCTGAAGATGATCTGCGACGGTGTAGACGTCCTCTTCTCTGTGAAGAAAGGGAACCACCGTCATCCTGAAGTAATAATCGATCCCGCATTCCATGATAAAGTCTATGCTCTCGCGCACCTTGCGGTCGTCCACGTTGATGCCGCACCACCGGGCATAGCGGTCCAGGGGACCCTTGACATCCATGGCGATGCAATCTACAAGGCCGTCATTGACGAGACCCTTTATCACCGATGGGTTCGAACCGTTGGTGTCGAGCTTGATCATCATGCCTTCTCTTTTCAAGATGCCGATCAGGCCAAAGAGATTCATATGTATCGTCGGCTCACCGCCGGTCACGACCATCTTGTCAATCCACTGAGCTCTGTACTTCCTTATGGTCGCCACGATGTACTCGATCGGCACATCTTCAATCCCACCGGGGTTTAGGACAAGATCGCGATTGTGACAAAAGGGGCACCTGAAGTTACATCCGCCGAGAAAAAGAACGGATGCAAGACACCCCTTCCAATCCACGAAGCTCGTTTCGATAAATCCTTTTACAGCCGGGTAATCAGGCGCCTTGAACAGCACTGAGCACCTCGTCGATGTGAGGCACGTTGCCCCTCCATTCGCCAAGAGAATTCTCTGATTCGTCTTCAACAAGGATGGTCGGCAACGCCATGACACGGTAGAATGTCGCCTCGGCAAGGCCTTCCATTGTTCCGACGTTGAAATCATCAACGGTAACGTTCTTCTCCCGAAGATGGTCCTTCAGTTGCTTCGCCATTGGACACATCGGACAATCATCCTTGTAAAATATCTTCACTATCCCCATAGCCCCCTCCTTGAGTTTTGCAGGAATCCTTAATATTTCTAGTCGTTGGCAGCCACTTTGCGCTTTTCGGAGAAGAATTCCGCATTGCGATAGCGGTCCTTGAGTTCTCCCAGTTTGCCCTTGTTCCAGCTTGATACCTTTGTAAAGTAGCCGGTGATCCTTGTAATACCATCCACATCGGTGGAGCCACAGTATGAGCAAGTGTCTGCAAGACCCCGTCCCGTTCTGTGGCATTTGTTGCATGTCGTGAATTCCGGTGAGAAGGCGATCTGGTCATTTGTCGTATGCTTGAATGTCTTGATGACGAAGTCGGAGATGGCCTCTTTGGATGGCTGCGCCTCTCCAAGCCAGACGTGAGATATCGAGCCTGCCTCGATGAGAGGATGAAAGAGCCCCTCTGTGGTCACCCTTTCTATGGGATTCATGGCATGCTTGACGTTGAGATGCGTTGAATTCGTGTAGTAGACCTCACCGGAGGCAATGTCGCCTTTCATGATCCTGCCAGCGTGGGGCGAGAAATACCGAAGGTCGAGACGGGCAAACCGGTAGCTCGTGCTCTCCGCCGGGGTCTGCTCCAGGACGATCTTCATGTTCTCCTGCCGCCGTATCTTCTCCGTAAGGAGGTTCATGTGGGCTATGGCCTTGATACCGAACTTCAATGCCCGTTTTGAATCATGCATCTCCTCGCCGGTATGTATCTGCACCATCTCGTTGAGGCCCACCATGCCGATGAGATGCGATGCAAGGTTGAACCTGAGATAAGGCATCCCGTCCCGATTCATTGTGAGAAGTGCGAGCGGCCCATTCTCCCCAAGGGAAAGCAGCTTCTCCATAAAAGCCCTTTTTTCCTTATGGGCCTTTATGGCAAGGACAAACTTCTCCGTGATGAGGTTGAAGAGTTTCGTGTCGTCGTTCTTCGCCATATAGGCAAGCCGCGGCAGATTGAGGGACACGTTTTGAAGAGCGCAATAGCGCATCCGCCAGGGTTCCCTTGCATCAAGAAGGTCGCTCTCTTCAAGCTTGAAGCTTAGGCGGCAGCATTCGGATATCTTTGCCGTCTCACCCCTGTCAAAGACGTAATAGGTGTTGCCCTTGTCGGATGCGACATCGGAGATGAGGTTGAGGAAATCCATGTGGCCGTCTGTATGGAAGAATTTCTCGGTAATGTGGACAATGGGTTTCGGGAAGAAGAAGGGGCGCCCTGCCCCGTCGCCTTCCTTGTAGACCTCGAAGAGCTTCCAGGCAAAGCGCTGGGCCTCTTTTTCATACTCCCCATAAGTCTTGCCGGTAAATTTACCGCTGGGGCCGATGGCCGGAACGGTGACGAAATGCTTTGGTATCTCCCAGTAAATGTTTATATCCGTAAAGATCGCCTGGCCTCCCCTTGCCACCGCCTGCTGGGAGAATTCGAAAATAAGCATCTGGGCAAGCTGCTTTACGTCGTCGTCGCTCATTCCCTCGATATAGGGCGCGAAGAAGATGTTTATGGCGTCCCAGCCGATGGCGCCCGCGAAATGGCTCTGCAGGGCCGCGGCAAATTTGACGAGATGGGCAAGAAGAACCTCGGCATGCTTTGCAGGCTTCGCCATGGAAAGGGAATGAGGCAGATCGAGACCAAACTTCTTGATATATTCGAGGGATTGACCGCTGCAGTACGGCCTGTCGATAAAGCCCAGGTCGTGGAGGTGTATATCCCCGTTCATGTGGGCGTCGGCCACCTCCTGCGAAAAGACGGACAACAGCGCATATTCCTTCTTGATGCCTTCCGCGAGGGTCAGGTTGGTGGCCTCCGGGCCATGGGGTACGTTGGCGTTCTCCTTGTTGGGATGAAGGATGAGGCTGTCTACGTCATAGAGAGGCATGCCGAGCCTGGTATGCATCTTTCGGGAGCTCTCAAGCCCCTTCTCTATCAATCTCGCATTGACAAGTTCCCTGATAAGAGGAGCGGTGATGACCTCGATCCCGGATCGCCTGATCATCTGTTCTACTTCCTTGCTGATCTCACCGGCCGTATCTCGGTCGATCAGTGTTTCCCTGATGAGCGCATCAACGATCTTCGATCGGTCCCATCCGGAAATACTTTCTTCTGAGGTCCTGACAAATAAATTCAGATCCGTTGTTTCCATGCATCCCCCTATCAAAATTAAGTGCTTATGCGGCTCGTCTTGTTAAAACAGGTGATACTTCCTGAAATGCGATGGTAGTGCAAACCCCCCTCCAAAACACTACATATAGTATGTTAACTAAATATCCATACTACATGTAGTACTTTTTACCTGAGCATCCCTGCAGTTGTCAAGACCTTTTTTGGATTTGTTCCCGGCTCGTTTCCCCTGAATGTTTTTTGAAAATTTTATACATAGAACTATTTGTTCAAGAGCTTTCTCATTATTCCCCCTAAAAAAGATCCCCATCGCTGGAAACCATGTACATGATGGGCGAACCAGGAAACTCCGATCGCTCCAGGGTGAGACAGGCGCCCCGCGTTACTGGGCTTTCATGGACTCCGCAGCCTCTTCAGGCGTTATGGACGAGACGGCGAACTCATCCTCCCGCTTGTACTTCGACGACCGGAAATCCCTCGGCAGGATCTCTATGTGCCAGTGATAGTATTCACGGAAGGGAAGATCGTCCCCGTGGGCTTCGGCGAATGCGGTGTTGGGCGATGTATGGATCTCCATGGTGTACGCGTTGGTGAACTGCTCGACGCGCCTCATTATGTCGAGCAGCATGTCCGCAAGGTCATCCATGACGGCCCGGGCAGTGAGGCTCTCATAATTCGCTTCGTGGAATCTCGGCACGATCCAGGTTTCGTAGGAGAACCGCGATGCAAAGGGACAAATGGCAACGAAGCTCCTGTTCATGCTCACAAGTCTCTTGCCCTGGCGTATCTCCTGGTTGATGATATCACAAAGAAGGCATCTCTCCTTCTGGACAAAGTGGTTCCGGGTCGTGATGACCTGCCGGGAAGCTCGCGACGGTACGATCGGCGTGGCCAGTACATGGGAATGGGGGTGGAGGATATAGGACCCCGCAAGCTCGCCATGGTTCTTAAATACCTGCACGTGCTTGAACCGGGCATCGCCCTTGAGATCGAGTATCCGATCCCGGTACATATCCAGCACGAGCTGCAATTCCGCCTTGTCGTACATCGCCATGGTCCGGGAATGGGACCTGCTCTCCACGATTATCTCATGGGCCCCGACATTGCCCATCTTGTCGTACAGACCCTCGCCTCGTCTGTCTTCCGCAACCTCTATCACAAAGATGGGATTCGATGCCGGAAAGCAGCGCACCAGCCAGTCGCCGCGGTCGTTTGTGTACTCACGGATGATAGGGGGCGTCAGCGATTCGTGGCCGGGACAGAAAGGGCAAACACCCGTTCCGCTCGACTTCGATCCACCATAACCCACGACGACCCAGCTTCCCGTAAGAGGATCTCGCCTTAGTTCTGCCATTTCGGAAATAATAGACCAGAACCCCACTGTTGTCAATTTACCGTTCATCTGCTTTATCAACTCTCCTGCATCAACGCACTGTTCCCTTGCAAATAGAAGAAATTATCGATTAGAATTACATAATGAAAGACCCTTTACAGACCGCTGTCGAAATGGCGCTCGCGTCGGGAAAAATACAAAGGGAATCCCTCAAGGAAGGGTTCGCCATCCATCACAAGGGCGAGATAAACCTCGTCACCGATGCTGACATAGCCTGTCAGGAAATGATCATATCCATGATAAGGGAAAGCTTCCCCGAGGACGACATTATCGCCGAGGAAAAGGCCAACCGCTTTGAAGGGAACAAGAACAGGTGGATCGTGGATCCCATCGACGGCACCACCAACTATGCCCACGGGTATCCTTTTTTCTGCACCTCCATCGCATACGAGGTAAAGGGCAGTGTCGTCGCAGGTGTGGTCTACAATCCCATGATGGATGAGCTCTTTTTTGCTGCCCGGGGGAAAGGGGCCTATCTCAACGGCAACAGGATCAAGGTCTCATCGGTGCAGAATCTCAAGGCATCGCTGCTCAGCACCGGGTTCCCCTACGACATCACCACCAACCCCGACAACAACATCAATCATTTCATACAATTCCTCTACGAGGCACAGGCTGTGCGCAGAGACGGTTCGGCGGCCCTGAATCTCAGCTACGTGGCATGCGGGCGATTCGACGGTTTCTGGGAGATATATCTGAATCCCTGGGACCTTGCCGCCGGGGCACTCATCGTCGAAGAGGCCGGGGGGGCTATCTCGAGCCTTGACGGCGGAGCATTCAGCATCTATGGAGGCGGGGTCATCGCCTCAAATGGCCTCATCCACGAGACGATGACGGGGATCATCGGAAAGGGCCTGCCTTCAGCCGAAGACCGAACCATCTCATAACGGCATGGCGGGACCGGGCATGTATTCCCGGGGTAAAAAGGGAAGGATCGGGGGAGGACATCACATGAAAGAATATCTCGTCGACGACATCAAGAACATTGTGCGGCCTGAACTGGGGGACGAGGTACCGATCCTCCTTTTCCGTATCCTGCGGATAATCGGCATGCGCAGCATCCTGGGGGAGACATCGGGAGCCACCCTCTACATGATGGGAAAACAGGTCGGGAACATGCTTCCGGCGGGAACCATGGAGGAGTTTGCAGAGACGATCCGGCAGTTGAAGGTCGGTATCCCTGAGGCGGTCATCGTCGACGAGGACCACATCACAGTGAAACTCTTCGAATGCATCACCTGCGCGGGTTTCACCTATACAGGCGAAATGTTCTGCGATATGGAGAGCGGGATCATAGCGGGGCTTCTCGAAAACGTCCACGGCAAGAAGGCGAAGTCGACACAGACGAAGAGCTGGTCCGCAGGTTTCAACTATTGCGAGTTCGAGGTTTTTCTCTACTGATGACGACCCGGAACAAACAGGTGCAGAAACGAGTCGCGAACCGGGTCAGAGACCTCGAGATCGCCCTTGAAGAGGAAAGAAGCCTTTCCAGGGCACGCAACATCCTCCTTGAAAAGAACATAGAGGAGCTCAACGAGGTCTACGTTGCCCTCAATGACAAGCTGAAGACCCTCCGCATCCGCGAAGAGCGTATAAAGGGTTTTGAGGCACAACTGGTGCGGGCAAACAAGCTTTCCTCACTGGGAGAGCTCGCCGGTTCCATTGCCCACGAGATCAAGAACCCCCTTATTGCCATCCAGGGTTTCGCAAAAAGGATATCCAATGAAGAGGACACCGTTAAGGTCGGGCGTAATGCCGGGTTGATAGAGAAGGAAGCGGGACGCCTCGCGAAGGTGCTCGCGAAACTCCTCGATTTCTCCCGGATGGACGAACCGAAGACGGAAGAATACGACCTCAATGACATCGTCGAGGACACCGTCCTCTTCATGGAACACCACCTTACCCGGTTCAAGAACGTAGGCGTCGAGGTCTTGCGAAGCCCCGAACCGGCTATCGTCCACATCGACACGATCCATATCCAGCAGGCGCTCGTCAATCTCATCAACAATGCCGCGCAATCCATGCCGAATGGCGGCATCATCAAGATATCATCGGGAAAACAGAATGGTTTCGGTTTCATATCTGTCGCCGATGAGGGCGGCGGCATCGATGAAGAGACATTGGGGAGGATCTTCGAGCCATTCTTCACGACCAAGGCCCGGGGGGAAGGCACCGGCCTCGGGCTTCCCCTGAGCAAGAGGCTCCTCGAAGCAAACGGCGGCTCCATCGACATACAAACCACGCCCGGCAAAGGCAGCACCTTCAGGATGCTCCTGCCACTAATAAAAACAGGTGATAGGTGACGGGCGGCAAATCCGCTTGCATGAACCAGCCTCTTCCCTATCACCTATCACCTGTCTCTAGAATTCCCACTTCATTCCGTCCCGTCCCGCTATTACTTTCACTCCGGTCTCTTTCGCAAGCTTCTTCGCCAGGAGCGATGGCCCCTCGTTGATGATGTGCATGCCGAAGTGGGTAAGGATGGCGGTTTCGGGACGTACCTCTTCGATGATGGCCCGGACGTCCTTCAGGGCGAGGTGCTCGATAATCTCGTGGTTCTCGATGGGTTTCAGCCTGAGGACATTGATGATGAGGTGCTGCGCCCGGTAATGGGCCGCAAGACCCGGGAAGAATCTCGTGTCGGCGATGAGCCCGATGGTCTTATTGAGCTGAAACAAAAGCCCGTAGGTCTCGACGGGATGTTTATGCCTGACGGGGGTTCGGAAGTGTATGTCCCCCAGGGTATACTCGCCGCCCTCTCGAAGGAAGACCACCCTGTCAAGGTATTTTCTCGCGAAATTGAAGACCACCGGGTCGGTGGCCAGGGCATCTTCAGGGCAAAACAGCGTCCCCCTCTTCTTGAATCCGCCTTCAGTCATGGATTCGATGAGGATGTTGACATCATTGGCATGGTCCATGTGTTTGTGGGTGATGACGATCCCGTCGAGAAGGGACGGTTCGTAAGGCTCCTTTGATGACCGGATCCGGACGATCGCGCCGGGACCGGGGTCAATGTAAAGGTTCGTTTTCCTGTAATTGAGCCACATACCGCCCGTGGCCCGAAGCTGCTTCAGCGCCACGAACCGGGCGCCGCCGGTCCCAAAGAACTTTATGGATCCTTCCATCATTCCTGCCTTTTCTGCTGATCCGCCAGACGGGCTGCTGCGTCCTGTCCGGCGCTTCCAATTTTCGTCACTTCTATTCTAGAGAAGGCCCGGGAGGTTGTCAATTTGCCCTTTAGGTCACCGGGCCGCATCGTAGCGTGAAACGCCACTTTTTTTAATATCTTTTTTGTAAATTATGGTGGTTTTCTGTCGTTTAGTTATGTTTTAATATTATCATTAATAACGAAAAATGCCGAGTTCGTACCATTGCGTAATCTAATAATAATAACGGAGGGGTTATAAGGAGGAAGTTTGATGAAAATCACGATCAACGGAAAAACTTGTGAGGCAGTAGAGGGGCAAACAATTCTCGAAGTGGCAAGAGTTAACGGGTTCTATATCCCTACTCTCTGCTACCTGGCGGATCTGACCCCGACCGGGGCTTGCCGTATCTGTGTGGTTGAGGTCGAAGGCATGCGCAACCTCGTGGCTGCCTGTTCGGCTCCGGCAACTGAAGGTATGGTGGTCAAGACCGACACCGAGCGCGTTCTGGCCGCCCGGCGCTTTATCGTTGAACTCCTGGTATCGTGCCACCCGCTGGACTGTATGACGTGTGAAAAGACAGGAGACTGTACGCTTCAGAATCTGGCCTACGAACTGGGAGTTACCGCCTCCCGTATGGAAGGAGAGAGATACAATTACCCCGTTGATACTTCCAACCCATTCATCGTGCGGGACTACAACAAGTGTATCCTGTGCCTCAAGTGCGTTCGCGTCTGCAGCGAGGTCCAGGAGATAGAGGCCATCAAGGCGACCAATAGAGGCTTCGATACAAAGATAGCCGCCGCTTACGATAGTCTTCTCCAGGACAGCAATTGTGTTTTCTGCGGACAGTGTGTTCAGGCATGCCCTGTCGGGGCCCTGACGGAAAAGAAGGCACAAGGCCTGGGACGCGCCTGGGAAACCAGGAAAGTGCGCACCACCTGCCCCTATTGTGGAGTCGGCTGTCAGCTCGAACTGCAGGTCAAGGGAGAGAAGATAGTCCGGATCAAGGCCGTGGAAGACGCGGCGCCGAACAAGGGAAGGCTCTGTGTAAAGGGGCGCTTCGGCTACGATTTCATCTATTCTCAGGACAGGCTGACCACCCCCCTGATACGGGAGAACGGGTCTTTTCGCGAAGCCTCCTGGGATGAAGCCCTTGATCTCGTAGCAACGAAATTCAAGCAGATAATAGCGGAGAGCGGCCCCGATGCCATAGCAGGCGTCAGTTGCGCCCGCAGCATAAATGAAGATTCCTACCAGATGCAAAAATTGTTTCGCGCGGTGATCGGCACGAATAATATCGATCACTGCGCTCGAACCTGACACGCGCCAACCGTCGCCGGTCTGGCGCAATCATTTGGTTCCGGAGCAATGACAAATTCCTTTGGTGAATTCGCTGACGCAAAGATGTTCCTTTGCATCGGCACAAATATGACAGAGGCACACCCGGTCGCTTCTACGTTTTTGAAAAATGCCCTCCGCAAGGGAGCAAAGCTCATCGTAGTCGACCCCCGGAAGCAGCCCCTGGCAAAACTGGCCGACATTCACTGCCAGATCAAGGTCGGCAGTGATATCGCGTTCCTCAACGGACTCATGAACGTCATCATCGCTGAAGGTCTCTACGACAAGGACTTTGTCGAGAACAGGTGCGAAAACTTTGATGCCTTTAAGGCCAAGGTGGCGGAATACCCGCCCGAACGGGCCGCCGAGATCTCCGGCGTCGATGCGGAAACGATCCGCAACGTCGCCCATATGCTTGCCGCCATCAAACCTGCCATGCTTTGCTACACCCTCGGGATCACGGAGCATACGACAGGCAAAGATAACGTAATGAGCACCGCCAATCTCCAGCTGCTCCTCGGGAACATGGGAATGCCGTCCGCGGGTGTCAACCCGCTGCGCGGCCAGAACAACGTCCAGGGCGCATGCGACATGGGGGCATTGCCAAATGTCTTCCCCGGCTATCAGAAGGTCATCGACGCGGCCATGCGGGAAAAGTTCGCGAAGGCCTGGAATGTCGAGAAGCTGCCGGAGAATAACGGCATGATGATGCCCCAGATGATGGAAGGGCTTGTCGATAAGAAGGTCAGGGCTTTCTACGTCTTCGGCGAAAACCTCGCGAATACCGAGCCCGATATCAAAAAGGTCGAGCATGAACTGTCCTCCGCCGAATTCCTGGTCTGCCAGGACATCTTCCCGACGGAGACCACCCGCTTTGCCCACGTCATTCTTCCGGCAGCCTCATGGTGCGAGGATGACGGGACCTTCACAAGCAGCGAGAGAAGGGTGAACCGCGTCCGCAAGGTCAAGAACGCCCCCGGCGACGCAAAGCCGAACTGGTGGATCTTCAAAGAGATCGCGAAAAGAATGGGCCACGAATGGACATCGAACAGCGGCCCCGAGATATGGGACAATGAGGTTTCCGTGCTTGCCCCGGCGCAGGGCGGCATTAAATACAGCCGCATCGAAAATGACGGCCTTCAGTGGCCCTGCCCCAATACGGACCACCCGGGCACGGCTTTCCTGCACCGTGACGGCGTTTTCACCCACGGCAAGGGCGTATTCAACCCTGTCGACTGGAAAGCACCCGCGGAGGTTCCCGACAAGGAATACCCCTTCGTCCTGAGCACAGGCCGCAGGCTCTTCCAGTATCATACCAGGACTCAGACCGGACGGTCGGGAATGGACTTCCTCATGCCCGAAGAGACCGCCGACATTTCCATCGCCGACGCAGAAAAGCTTGGTATTCAGCCGGACGAACGTATAAAAGTCCGGTCGCGCCGCGGCGAGGTGGAGGTCCGGGCAAAGGTCACCAAACAGGTGCCGCCCGGCATGGTCTGGATGTCCTTCCATTTCCGGGAGGGATCAGCCAACTGGCTAACCAACGCGGTGTACGACCCGGTAACGCTGACGGCCGAATACAAGGCCTGTGCGGTTGCCCTGGAGAAACTGTAGGATACTGAGATATAGTTAAACGGAACATTGGAAGAAGCCCCCGATCACACTTCTCGGGGGCTTCTTTTTTTGCATTCTCCACAGAGGAATCTGTCTTTCCGGGTCTTGCGCGCGCACAGTTAATGTGCCATGCTATAGACAGAACAAAAAAAGGGGGAGGTCTTATGGAAAGCAAGGATTTTGCAGCCATTATCAATCTCGCAATATCAAAAGAGG
>JAQVWF010000049.1 GCA_028698615.1 Syntrophorhabdaceae bacterium | reverse complement strand
AGACCACCGCCGAAATGACCGCCGAATAGCTTGAGTTGGCGAAGTCAAAGAGACACCAGGAAAATATTTTTTTGTCGAAAAAGATGGTCTTCATTGTCTTTTGATGATCAACTAATTTACAATAAACGATGCTGCCATTCACTAAAATTGAGGAGGAATCTGATGGATCTTTCTGTTTTTGCCGATATGAAAGAGGACGAACTGCGTGACTACCTTACCTTCCTCCTCTGGCATTACCGCGTCATGGATGCCTTCTGGTTCATCTATGTCGGCGACACATTCGGCCAGGAACAGGCCGAACGCATCAATGAGAAGGTGTGGTCGCGCGTACCCGAGCTGGGTACCCGCGATCTATTGCAGCGCTTCGGCATCACGGACAGGGGCCTTAAGGGCTTCACGAAGGTATTGAAACTCTTCCCCTGGACTATCCTGGTTGAATATAAGTTCGAGGAGAAAGAGGACGAGGTCATGGTGACCGTGCCTCACTGTCCGACACAGGAAGCGCGCCTGAGGCGCGGCCTCGGCGAATTTGTCTGCAAGCATATGCACCACGGGGAGTTTGAGAGCATAGCCCGGGCGGTCGATCCCTCCATAAAGGTTGAGTGTGTCTTCGCACCGCCCGACAAGCATCCCGACGATTGTTTCTGCAAATGGAGGTTCACGGAAGCCTCATAAGGAGAGGTCAGAACCGGAGATTCACATCTGAGATGGAGGAAGGATGATCATAGGCATACCGAAAGAGATCAAAGAAGGTGAGAACAGGGTTTCCATGACACCGGCGGGTGTGCATGCCCTTGTTTCCGCCGGCCATCACGTCCTGCTCGAAAAGGGAGCCGGGACAGGGAGCGGACTTATCGACGAGGAGTACGCGCAGCAAGGGGCCGAGGTTGTCGAATCGGGCAGGACGGTCTTTGCCAGATCGGATATGATCGTAAAGGTCAAGGAGCCTCTTGAAACGGAGCTTTCTCTCCTTCAGGAGGGGCAGGTTCTCTTCACCTATCTCCATCTTGCCTCGTCGGAGAAACTCACGAAAGGGCTCATTAAGACAAAAGTGACGGGAATCGCCTATGAGACCATGGAGGACATGTTCGGGCGTCTTCCCCTTCTCATCCCCATGAGCGAGGTGGCGGGACGGATCTCCGTTCAGGTTGCCATGCGCTTCCTTGAATCGGATCACGGTGGACGAGGGGTTCTTTTAAGCGGAGTGCCGGGCGTACCTCCGGCCGAGGTCGTCATCATTGGCGGCGGCATAGCAGGATTGAATGCCGCCCGGATCGCCTCGGGTCTCGGAGCCCATGTCACCGTCATCGAAATCTCCCAGCAGCGGCTCAGATACATTGAGGATATCATGCGCGGCCGGGTCATGACCGTCTACTCGACGAGTCACACCATCGAGAGGTCCGTGCAGTATGCCGATGTCCTCATCGGCGCCGTCCTGGTACCGGGGGCAAAGGCGCCCGTCGTAGTGTCCGAGCGGATGGTATCACGTATGAAACCTGGTTCGGTTATCGTAGACGTGTCCATCGATCAGGGCGGATGCATTGAGACAACACGGCCCACATCCCACAGCGAGCCCACATACAGGCTTTACGACGTCATCCATTACGCGGTGCCGAACATGCCCGCGTCGGTTCCGAGGACATCGACATTCGCCCTGACAAATGCAACCATTCCCTACGTTCAGACCATAGCATCCGTGGGCGTCAAGAAGGCGGCGTTGAGCGACCCCATGATAGCCTCCGGCATCAACGTAAGGAATGGCGCCATCACCCATCGCGCTGTGGCCGAAGCGTTCGGAATGAAATGGAAAAAGTGGAATAAGGCATAAGGCGACCTGGAACTTGATCACTGGCCGCTTAATCCTTGTTAAAGATCTTCTCAATGATGTCAACATCCCCATCATCGCTCTTCGTCGCTATGAAGGTCGGGGCCGTAAAAGCGCTTATGGCCTCAGAGATGGAAAGGCTTCCCTCGGCGGAATCCTTTCTTCCCGTGAAAGGGACCGTATCGGGACTGCGCTGGCATTGACAATTGATATTGACCCGCGAAACGTGGTGAATGAGATATCTCGTCAGTCGTGTCAGCACCACCCTGTCCCTGCCGAAAATACTCGCCTGCTGACCATAATTCGATTCCGCGATGTAACGGAGGGGCTCATCTATATCGTCGTACGGGACTATGGGTACGACGGGACCGAACTGCTCCTCGCGGCAGACGCGCATCTGTGTCGAGGCGGGATAAAGTAATGCCGGGTAAAAGAAGCTCCCCTCCGTGTCACCCCCGCCGTCGTTGATAACCTCCGCACCGAGGCTCACGGCATCCTCCACCAATCCCGATAGATACTGTGTGCGGTCATGCTCGGCAAGAGGTGTCACGAAAACGTCTTCCTCCCAGGGCATCCCGCACCTCAAAGCACAGACAGCTTTCTTGAGGCGTTCGTTGAATTCTGCGGCCGCCCGGCGATGGACGAAGAGGATCTTCAACGCGGCGCACCGCTGTCCGTTAAACGTCAAGGCCCCCCTGACGCATTCAGCCGCCGCCCTGTCCATGTCAGCATCGGGGAGGATTATGGCCGGGTTCTTCGCCTCCAGCCCGAGGATACATTTGAGTCGGTGCGGCTTTGGATGAAGCCCCTTGAGGTAACTGGCTACAGGGCTGGTTCCGATAAAGTAAAAAAGGTCGACCAGTCCCGAAGAAAGAAGGGAAGGTATGGTTCTCCTCCCGTCACCATAGACGATGCTGACTGACGCGGCCGGGAACAGGTCCTGAATGGGCTTGAGAAGCTGCTGGAATATAAGACACCCCAGCCTGGGTGGCTTGATGATCGCCGTATTGCCCGTGAGCATCGCCGGTGCAAGGGCGGTCATCGTTTCAAAAAGAGGATAGTTGAAGGGTCCCATGATGAGGGCGACCCCACGGGGCACCCTTTCGAGCCGCCCGGCGATACCGCTGCCTGTAACGGAATCGGCCGTCGCCCCGCCAAGCTCCGGAAGGTTCTCAAAACATGCCCGGGCGTAAGCGAGGGCACGGTCAAACTCGCTGGCCGCGTCGCGCGAGGTCTTGCCTATCTCCCACTGGAGTAGGCGCTCGATCTGTGCCCTTCCCTCCTCCAAGCGTGAAAGAAAGGCATCGAAGCGTTCTATTCTTTCCCTGGGGGGCAGTCGCGGCCATTCCCCCTGGCCATCGGAGAAGGCGCGGCGGGCATGGATGAGGAGACCGAGAGACGCCTCCTCGTCCATCGACGGAACAGATCCGATACACTTTTGAGACAACCCTCCGCTACCACGCAC
The DNA here is from genome assembly GCA_028698615.1 of Syntrophorhabdaceae bacterium. NCBI lineage: Bacteria > Pseudomonadati > Thermodesulfobacteriota > Syntrophorhabdia > Syntrophorhabdales > Syntrophorhabdaceae > Syntrophorhabdaceae bacterium. The sequence continues at coordinate 12,548 of JAQVWF010000049.1, read as the reverse complement.
CAGCAACGGAGAGGAAACGTCCCTGAAGGGTCCTTTCCACCCTTCGACCTTCCCATCGAGAAGGTAATCCTTCCCTCCAACGGGTATGCCCTCAAGCATGTGTGCAGGAATATCGCTTTCATATGGGAACAGGTTCTTCATGGTATGCCAGTCCCCGCATGTGTAGAGTACGAACAAACTTTGCTCACAGTCGGGGATATCTATTATAGGAAGAAACGGGAAGAAACATCAAAGAAAAACTTCACCGCACAGACAGCAATTCCGAGCAACTGGTTCTGCCGATAAAAAAGCTCCCCGGGCAGGACTCGAACCTGCAACCTACTGGTTAACAGCCAGCCGCTCTGCCGATTGAGCTACCGGGGAGTGAATGTCATCCTTGAATCAAAAAAGCCTGGAACCAACAAAAACCTACAATGATTGCGGGTAAAATAAACTACAAATTTCGGTCTGTGTCAAGGGTTTACCGGCCATTATTGGAGAATAAGTTTCTTGAACTTTCTCTTGCCCACCTTGATGACAAGTTCATGTCCTGCGGGGAGGTCTTCCACGGACATCTTCTGCCCGTTTATCGTGACCGCCCCCTGCTTGATCATCCTCTTCGCTTCCGACGTGGAGGGAACGAGACCCATGTTCACCATGAGCTTGGGAAGCCATATCCCCGCATCGTAGCGGTTCATTACCACCGTCTCGATGTCGTCGGGTATCTCCTTGTCCCTGAACATCTTTTCGAAGTTCTCGTGGGCTGCCCTTGCCGCAGCCTCGTCATGGAAGCGCGTGATGATCTCCTTTGCGAAGTCCACTTTGGCCTGCCTGGGATGGACCGTACCGGCGGCTATGCCCGTCTTCAAAGCCACCAGGGCATTGAGGGGAATATCGCTCAGGAGTTCGTAGTACTTGATCATCAGATCGTCGGAAATGGACATAAGCTTACCGAACATGTCGTCGGGGGGCTCGTCAATACCAACGTAGTTACCATAGCTCTTGCTCATTTTGTTCACACCGTCCGTACCCTCGAGCAATGGCACGGTGACGAGGACCTGCGATTCCTGGCCGTAGGACTTCTGAATGTCCCTTCCCACGAAGAGATTAAATATCTGGTCATGGCCGCCAAGTTCGATATCAGCCTGCAATGCTACCGAATCGTACCCCTGGACAAGGGGATAGAGAAATTCGTGAATGCTGATGGGCAGATTATTCTGGTACCGGTTCCTGAAGTCTTCCCGCTCCATTATTCTCGCCATCGTGTATTGAGCGCAAAGCCGGATCATGTCCGCGGCACTCATCTTCTCGAACCACTCGCTGTTGTATCGGACTTCCGTCCTGTCCGGGTCGAGTATTTTAAAGACCTGTTTCTTGTAGGTCTCGGCATTGGCCATGATCTCTTCCTTCGTAAGCGCCGGCCTCGTTTCGCTGCGCCCCGTCGGGTCACCGATCATGCCCGTGAAATCACCGATAAGGAATATAGCGATATGACCCAGGTCCTGGAATTGCTTGAGCTTCTGAAGAACCACGGTATGGCCGAGATGAAGGTCGGGCGCTGTCGGGTCAAGGCCAAGCTTGACCCTGAGCGGTCTGTTCTCCTTCTCTGAACGCGAAAGCTTCTCCCTCAGTTCCTTCTCGTTGATGAGGTCTACCGCTCCGCGCTTTATGACCGCTACCTGTTCTTCGATACCCATGACATCTCCAAGGTTGTGTTTTGAAACGATTCTGCTGCTTGAACGGATCTCAGGCTATTTTTTCTTTAATTCTTCTGATATCGAGGCACTTGTACCCATTCCTATCGATTGTGATCAAAACCCCCTGGACCTCGACATCATCCTTTCCGACCTCGAACTTCTGAGGCATCTGGGTGAAGAAGCGTTCAAGGACCCCTTTCTTGTCCATACCGATAACGGAATCGGCAGGGCCTGTCATGCCCGCATCGGTAATGTATCCGGTACCCCTGGGCAGGACCCTCTCATCTGCGGTCTGCACATGGGTATGGGTGCCCATCAGGGCAGTTACCTTCCCGTCGAGATACCATCCCATGGCTATCTTCTCCGACGTTGCTTCCGCATGGAAATCCACTATTATCGGCGCATCGGGTCTTTCGTTCTTGAGAAACTCCTCCATGGCCCTGAAGGGACAATCGAGGGAATTCATGAAGATACGTCCCTCTATGTTTGCGACGCAGAGGGAAACATCATTCTTTTTCACCACAGTGTATCCGAAGCCCGGGGTTCCCCGAGGATAATTGAGAGGACGCACAACCCTCTGTTCTTCCATGAGAAAGCTGACAACCTCTCTCTTTTTCCAGACATGGTTACCCGTCGTGATCGCGTCGATGCCCAGGGAAAGCATCTCTGCGGCCGTCCTTGTGGTTATCCCTATACCCCCGGCAAGATTCTCACCGTTCACGACGACGAAATCCGCCCGGGAGCGCTCCAGGTATTGACTCACGGCCCTTCTTCCCGGCTTTCCGATCACATCACCGAGAAAGAGCACTGTAAACCGGTCACTTTGCATATTCAATCGAGCGTGTCTCCCTGATCACGACCACCTTGATCTGACCCGGATAGGAAAGGTCAGTTTCGATCTTTTTCGCTATATCCTTGGACATCATGATGATGTTCTCGTCGCTTGTCCTCTCGCTGTTGACAACGATACGTATCTCCCTGCCCGCCTGTATGGCGTATGATTTCTCCACACCCTGAAAGGAATTCGCGATCTTCTCGAGTTCCTGAAGCCTCTTGATATAGGTTTCCAGCATTTCCCTTCGGGCGCCGGGCCTGGCCCCGGACAATGCGTCGGCCGCCTGCACGATAACATCGAGAAGGCTATTTACCTCTACATCCTCATGGTGAGCAAGGATGGAGTGGATGATCTCGTCGCTTTCACCGTACTTTCTCGCGAGGTCCGCACCAATCGTCGCATGAGAACCCTCAACCTCGTGATCGACAGCCTTGCCTATATCGTGGAGCAACCCCGCCCTCTTGGCCTCCTTCACGCTCACCCTCAGTTCAGCGGCAATCGCGCCACAGATGAAGGCGACCTCCAGCGAGTGCTGATAGATGTTCTGGGCGTAGCTGCTGCGAAACTTGAGCCTGCCCAAAAGTTTGACCAGTTCGGGATGAACGTTGTGGACACCAAGGTCAAACACCGCCTGTTCCCCGGCTTCTTTGATCTTCTCCTCCATCTCTTCGGCAACCTTCGAGACGATCTCCTCGATCCTGGCAGGGTGTATCCTGCCGTCGCTTATTAACTTGGCTATGGCTATCCGCGCCACTTCCCTTCTTACGGGGTTGAAACAGGACAGGATCACTTCCTCGGGCGTGTCATCGATAATGATGTCCACCCCGGTGGCTGCTTCCAGGGCACGGATGTTTCGCCCCTCCCTGCCTATGATCCTACCCTTCATCTCTTCGTTGGGCAGAGGCACGACGGAGACCGTATCTTCACCGACGTATTCCCCGGCATATCTTTGAATGGCAAAGGCGATGATCTCCTTTGCCTTCTTATCCGCCTTTTCCCTGGCCTCTTCTTCAATCTTTTTGATCATCTTCATCGACTCGAACCGGGCTTCCTCTTCCATGCCCTGGATGAGCATCTTTTTTGCTTCCTCACCCGTCATCCCCGATATCTTCTCCAACTCTTCCCTTGAACGCGCCAAAAGGCTTTCCTGCTCCCTGATCTTTCCTTCAAGCTGGTTATGCTTATTCGATACCTCACGGTCCTTACGGGATAATTCATCCTCTTTCTTTTCAAGGGTATCGAGCTTCTTGTCTATATTCAGTTCCTTCTGCGAGAGCCTTCGCTCGGTGTTCTGCATCTCGATCTTGCGGGTCTTGACCTCCTGTTCGATCTCATTGCGGGCCTGAAGGACTATATCCTTCGCCTGAAGAGAGGTCTCCCGCATCAGGACGTCAGCTTCCTTCTTGGCATCATCGAGGATTTTCTTCCCGATCTTGTCGTATTCGCCCACTTTTTTCTGATGAACAAGTTTGGTGAGAAAGAATCCAACGAAAAGAGCAACAACAAAAGCAATGGCGGCTATCACGATTGTATTCAATAAGACCCCCTAATATATCTCAATATTATTAAGGGGGTGCGGTCAAAAGGAAAGAAAGAGGATTAATAACATAGATATTTATAAACCATTATATTGGATACCCCTCCGTATTGGCCCGAAGTCTATTTATGTCAAACCTCTGTTTCCTTAAGCATTACCCCTTAAAATTAGCCCCGCAGATGCCGTGTAAACGATATGTCTTGAACCTCGTTGTCACGTGGGTGTCGTTATGCTGCATCAGGCTTCTCACTCGAGGTGAGCATGCACACCGCAGCAGGAAACAACTCCCTGTGTTGAGGTGTTGGCTCACAGCCTACCGCCTATCACGAACACCGCAGGGAACATCTATATTCTCAATATCTTCGAACTTCTTAATGAGCCGAAGAGTCCTTCCATCTACCTTTTCTACCTGTTGCTTCATCTCGAGGTACTCGTCCGCAAGCTCCATCATCGCCATGATCACAGCATTCAGGGTGTTGACGATGCCGTAGCGAGTGACAACACGGTCAATCTTATCACCGACAAAGTGGGCATCGCGCTTTATCCTTTCATCATCTTCTCCGACGAAAGTAAAAGGCTGCTTCAGGATGGTTACTTCCACCTTCTTGTCCATGCGAACCCCTAGACCTCTACTCTCTCGACTTTCTCGAGTATCTTCTGAACCTTCTCGATGAGTAATTCCCGCTCGCCCCGGATCTCTGATATCTTTCCCTGCAAATCCTTGTCGTTGCTCTCAAAAGACTCGACCTGTGCCTTCAACCTCTCATTCTCTTCCTTCATGAGACGATAGCCTTCGATGAGTCGGTCGATCTTTTCTTCCAGTTCTTCTATACGGTTTACGTTGATTATCTCTTTATTTATGCTAAAAATTTCCATATCTACCTAATTATCCTCCCTTTTCTGATCGAAAGTCAAGTACAAAAGGTACTCTTTTATAAAAGCATCAATATCCCCATCGAGTACGGCATCGGCGTTATGTTCCTCGTGTTTCGTCCGGTGATCCTTTATGAGTCTGTAGGGGTGGAGAATGTAGGAACGGATCTGGCTTCCCCAGGCTATGTCCTTCTTCTCCTTGTTCAGGGTGTCCATCTTCTCATCCTGCTTCTTCTTCTCCAGCGCATAGACCCTCGATTTCAGGATAGCCATGGCCATCGACTTGTTCTTATGCTGGGACCGTTCATTTTGACATTGCACCACGATACCCGTGGGGAGGTGGGTGATCCTCACGGCCGAATCGGTCCTGTTCACGTGCTGGCCGCCGGGTCCGCTCGACCTGTAAGTATCGATGCGCAGGTCCTCTTCCCTGATGTCGACCTCTATCTCATCGGGTATCTCGGGGTAGGCATAGACGGAGGCAAACGACGTGTGCCTGCGGTTATTCGTGTCATAGGGGGATACCCTGACAAGACGGTGAATACCGTTCTCGCACTTGAGATACCCATAGGCGTGGTTGCCCGACACCACGAAGGTGACATTCTTGATTCCCGCCTCTTCACCGGCGAGCAGGTCGACAACCTGGGTCTCAAAACCCTTCCTCTCGGCCCACTTCAAGTACATCCTGAAGAGCATTTCGGCCCAATCCTGGGCCTCCGTTCCCCCCGCACCGGAATTGATGAACATGATTGCATTATTGTCGTCGTTTTCCCCCGAGAGCATCCTCTCTATCTCGTAAGACCCAAGAGATTCCTCGAGGGACCTCACGCGGCCGACAAGCTCTTCGACATCATTCGAATCTTCCGTCTCCCGTATGAAATCGCTGAGTATGAGGATCTCTTCGAGCTCCTCTTCCTTCTTCTTCCAGCTTTTTATCTCTTCGTCGACCCTGGAGCGCTCCCTGAGCGTCTTCTGCGCCCTTTCCTGATCCTCCCAGAAGGTCGTCTGCGATATATCCCGGTCCAATCGCTCCAGTTCTTCGTGAAGTTGAGGCAGGTCAAAGATAACCTCTGAGGGAGCGGATGCGTCCCTGAAGCTCGTCTATCTTTCCCTTGAGTTCGTCTATCATGTCTCTATTCCCTTCTCTCCATATTATGCCGGGAAGCCCGACAGCCGTTTCAGCACTGCACTACCGAATTCCGAGCATTTCACGGGGCTTACACCCTTCATCTGGCGCGCCAGATCATAGGTGACGATCCCGGCCTGTATGGTTTCCTCGACGGCGCGGCGAATGGCCGCCGCCGTTCGTTCCATTCCGATATGGTCGAACAGCATCGACCCTGACAGGATAAAAGACGTGGGGTTTACCATGTCCCGGCCCGCATATTTGGGGGCGCTCCCGTGAGTGGGTTCAAAGACGGCCACTACATCGCCAATATTGGCGCCCGGCGCCACACCAAGGCCGCCGATAAGCGCGGCGCACGCATCAGACAGGTAATCCCCGTTGAGGTTGGGACACAGGAGAACATCATAGTCCCCGGGTTTCGCGATGACCTGCATGAACATATTGTCCGCTATCCTGTCGTTTATGGGGATCTTGCCCGTCTCACCGCTGGCGGACACATGGTCACCGAAGGTTGTTGCCGTCTCGTATGCCCATTCGCGAAAGGCCCCCTCGGTATACTTCATTATGTTCCCTTTGTGGACCACGGTGATGGCCCTGCGTTTCGCTTTTATGGCCCATGCTATCGCCCATTCCGCGAACCGCCGCGTGCCTGCCCTGCTCATGGGCTTTATCCCTATCCCGCTGTCCAGGCTCACTTCAACGCCCATCACCTCCTTCAGAAAGTCGATCACGGTCTTTGCCTCCGCCGTGCCCTCCTTCCATTCGATCCCCCTGTAGAGGTCCTCCGTGTTCTCCCTGAAGATCACGATATCCACCGCCTCGGGGTTCGTAAGGGGGCTGGGAAGGCCCTTGAACCAGCGTATGGGCCGTATGCAGACATAGAGATCGAACTCTTGCCGCAGAGAAACATTGACGCTCCTGAAGCCCCCTCCAACGGGTGTTGTCAAAGGGCCCTTCAGGGCTATACCGCACTCCGTAATGGCGTCGACGGTCTCCTGCGGCAGCAGGACGTTCTTCGTATCGAGGGCTTTCAGCCCCGCAAGGAGAGGGATCCACTCGATGCGCTTCATGCCGTCCGTCGTCCTGAGCACCGCCTCCTCGATGATCTCCCGTGAGGCGTTCCATATGTCTTCACCGGTCCCGTCCCCGGCAATTACGGGTATCCTGATCGTTTCCATCAGATACTGAACCCCCGGTGTTTCCTGATATAGTGGTCGAGACCGCCCTCGTTCAGGATACTCCGCATGATGGGAGGCAGGGGGGAGAAGCTCTTCCTTTCACCCGTCGCAGTATCGAGTACCGACCCTTCGTCCAGACCAATCTCAAGTTCGTCGCCTTCGCCTATACCGTCCACGGGACAGATGATCGCCGCGAGGCCGACGTTGATTGCGTTCCGGTAAAAAATACGGGCGAAGGAACGGGCCACTATTGCATCGATCCCGGCCAGCTTGATGATAAGAGGGGCATGTTCCCTGCTCGAGCCCAGGCCGAAATTCCTTCCCCCTACGATGATATCGCCTTTCTTCACTTTTTCACAAAAACCGGGGGCAATATCGTCAAAAACGTGTTTCTTCAACTCCTCCAGGTTGGAGCGCAGGTGATAGAATCGTCCGGGAATGATGTGATCCGTCGAAATGTCGTCCCCGAATATCCAGGCCTTTCCCTTTATGATCATCACAGAACCTCTCTCGGGTCGGAGATCCTGCCCGTCAGCGCACTCGCCGCCGCCGTCGCCGGCGAGGCAAGGACAATACCCGATTCTGGGTTGCCCATCCTGCCCAGGAAATTCCTGTTCGATGTCGCCACACATATCTCGCCCCTCCCCAGAATGCCCTGATGCAGACCGATACAGGGGCCGCAGCCGGGGGGCAGAATCGTTGCTCCCGCATCGAGGAGCGTCTCCAGGATGCCCTCTTTCAACGCCATGCGGTATACCTCCCGCGATGCGGGCCCGACTATGAGACGAACCCCGGGATGCTTGTTTCGACCCTTCAAGACATCTGATGCAACCCTCAGGTCCTCCATCCTCCCGTTGGTACAGGAACCGATGAATACCTGCTGCACCGTCATGTTCCCAACCTCGCTGTCGTCGATCCTCCGCGTGTTATCGACGGTATGAGGCAAGCTGACAATGGGCACCAGTTCACCGAGGTCGATGTCGAAGACCTCCTCGTAGAGCGCCCCCTGGTCAGGCGAGATCTCCAAAAAGGATCCCTCGCGCCCGCTGAGGCGCAGATGGAGCCGGGTCATCTCATCGGATGGGAAAAGCCCGCATTTTGCCCCCGCCTCCACGGCCATATTTGCGATGGTCATCCTGCTTTCGATGCTCATGCCTGCCACGGCCTCGCCCGAGAACTCCATCGCTTTGTATGTCGCGCCATCCGCTCCTATCATACCGATGATCTTGAGAATGAGGTCTTTGGGATACACCCCCTTCGGGAAGGTCCCGAAAAGACGGAAGAGAAAGCTTTCAGGAACCCTCATCCAGGTCTTGCCCAGGCCCATCGCCGTTGCGATGTCCGTGGAACCCATACCCGTTGCGAAGGAACCGAGGGCCCCACCCGTGCAGGTGTGCGAATCGGCCCCCACGAGAACCTCTCCCGGCAACAGGGTTCCCTCGGACATGAGCTGATGGCAGATGCCCTCGCCCATATCGCTCACTCTTGCGCCGTAGCGCTCAGCAAACTCTTTTATCATCATGTGGTCATTGGAAAGCTCCATCCGGGGGCTCGGCGATGCGTGGTCGATGAAGAAGGTGACCCTGGCCCCGTCGAAGAGCCCGTCAAAACCCATGTCCCAAAACTTCCTTATCGCCAGCGGCGCAGTCCCGTCCTGCAGAAGTATCCTGTTCACGTTGACAACGACATAGCTGCCCTGCCCCGCTTCGCCGCCCCTGTTCCTGCCGAGTATCTTCTCCGCCAGGGTCTTGCCTTTCTGCATCAGCCCTCCGCCTTGGTCAGATCTTCGAATCGTATATCGAGACCGAGTACACCCACGATCTCACCCATGTCGTCCCGTATCGGCCCCGACACGGTAACGCACAATGCCCCTGTTATCCTCGACGAATACAGGTCAGTGGCATGTATCTTACCGTCACTCATGGGCTTGATGAACCAATCCCTGTCGGAAAAATCATCATTAAGGCCGATCTTATGATACTTCGCCTTATCCACGACCTGTGTGATATTGCGGGTGATCTTGATGCCCTCACCGTTGACGGCGTATGCGAACTGAATGTAGGGATAGTCCTCGACGAGGCCCTTCAGGCACTCTTCCTGCTTATCGGGACGCATGCCCTTGATCCCTGGCTCCTCGATGTACTCTTCCACAAGGTGTGCGGCCATATCGAAGGCCCGTTTCTTCATCAGCTCGAACTCGGAGACAAAGATCTCGGGGATATACCGCCTCACCTGGTGCTCGATCTCTTCCTCCGACATGCACGTTATCCGGCCCTCGTCGTACTGTCTTGCTATCCACTTGTTGATCTTTGCGACCCCGGGGTGCGTCTTCCCCACCTTCTCTTTTCCCGTCAGGGCAAAGTGGGAATTGACCCAGTGGGCTATGCCCGCAAGGCCCGATTTGTCGGTGATGTTCACCGCCAGGGGTCTGTTCAGAAGCTTGTTCGTGTCAAAAGGTGAATATATCTCCTCGTTCTTCAGGATACCGTCTATGTGCACTCCCGCCGATGTGGCGTTGAAGTCGAGCCCCACGAAGGGCTGGTTCTTGGGAACATGGTGCCCTATCTCCCGTTCGAAATAATTGCGCATCTCCGTTATGACCGTCGTGTCAACACCGTTATTCTCCCCCGTCAGGGAGACATATTCCATAATAAGGCCCTCGATGGGCGCGTTGCCCGTCCTCTCACCCAGGCCGAGAAAGGTCCCGTTGACGAATGTGCACCCATACATCCACGCGCTGATGCTGTTGATGAGAACCTTGTAAAAATCGTTATGGCCGTGCCACTCGAGGCAATCCGAAGGTACGCCTGCGTCGTCGATCATGGCCCGAATTATCTTGCCTATGGACCTCGGAAGCGCCGAACCGGGGTACGTAATGCCCACCCCCAGGGTATCACACAGCCGTATCTTTATGGGCAGCTTGGCCTCTTCCGAGAGGGTCATGAGCGCCTGGGCAAAGGGAACACAGAAACCGTAGATGTCGGCCCTGGTCACGTCCTCGAAGTGGCATCTCGGTATGATGCCCTCGTCGAGGACGTTCTCGACTATCTTGAGATAGTCCTTGAACACCTGGGACCGCGACTTGTTAAGCTTCAGGAATATGTGATAATCGGAGACGCTCGTGAGGATCCCCGTCTCCCTTAGCCCCATGTCCTTGACAAGCTGAAGGTCGTCCTTGTGGGCCCGGATCCATCCGGTGATCTCCGGGTACCGGTAGCCTTTCTCCTGGCACCTGCCAAGCGCCTCCTTGTCCTTGTCGCTGTAAAGGAAAAACTCGGTCTGCCGGATGACCCCGTTGGGGCCGCTCAATCGATGGAGGAATTCGAAGAGGTCCTCGATCTGCTGTGCCGTAAAGGGTGGCCTGGCCTGCTGACCGTCCCTGAAGGTCGTGTCTGTTATGTATATATCATCCGGGGGATCGATGAGTTCGATCTTGTGGTCGAACTTTACCTTGCAGACCTCGTTATAGGGAAAGATATCCCTGAAAAGCTGGGGATGGTCCACATCTATGAGAGGAAAATTGGATGCTACGGCTGGATTCTTGAATATAAATCCCTTTTTCTTCTCCTTCTTCCTCATAACAACCCCCTCGAAAAGATCATTCGGTGATGATGGTCCGTATCTTCAGGTCCCCGAGCTGCTTTGGCCCCACTTTGGAGGGAGCTCCGGTAAGAAGGCAGGACCCCTTCTGCGTCTTCGGAAAGGCAATGACGTCCCTGATGCTGCTGAGCCCCAGGAACATCATGAGTATGCGGTCAAAACCAAAAGCAATGCCGCCATGGGGAGGCGCGCCCATGTCGAGGGCCTCCAGAAGAAAGCCGAACTTGTCTGCGGCCTCCTCCTCGCTTATGTTGAGAAGCCGGAACATTTCGGCCTGATCTTCGGTCCGGTGGTTCCTGATACTCCCCCCGCCAAGTTCCACACCATTGAAAACGAGGTCGTAGGCATTGGCAAGAACGGAATCATAATCGCCATCAAAGCCGACAAGCTTTTCTTTGGGAGATGTAAAGGGATGATGCCGGGCGACGTAGCGCTTTTCCTCCTCGCTGTACTCGAGGAGGGGGAAGTCGATGACCCAGACAAACTTGTCGAGGCTCTTATCAATGAGATCATACTTCTCCCCAAGGTAGAGCCTGAATCTTCCCATGAGCTCGCTGACCCTGAGACGTTTGTCGCACATCATAAAGGCCACATCACCGGGCTCAAGCCCGAAAAGGGATATCATCGCCGACTTTTCTTCGTCACTTAAGTACTTCACCGTCGGGGATTGGAGAGCTCTGTCGGCATCCATGCGTATCCAGACGAGACCTCCCGCCCCCAGGTCCTTCGCCGTGTCCACCGACGCGTCAAGGTCTTTGCGGGAAAGGGTCTTCCCCTTCAGGACAAGGCCCTTCACCGATCCGCCCGACTCGATGGTCTTTTTGAAAACGCCGAATTCCGTTCTCGAAAATATATCCGTCATGTCCATGATGGGCAGGCCGAAGCGCAGGTCGGGCTTGTCGCTGCCATATTTCTCCATCGCCTCGGCAAAGCTCATCCGGGGAAAAGGGACCTCCGGCGGCTTCCTTCCCTTCAGTGCCTCGTAGAGGGCAATGATGAGCCCCTCGTTGATGCTCATCACGTCTTCCCTGTCGACAAAGCTCATCTCGATGTCTATCTGGGTAAACTCGGGCTGCCGGTCGGCCCTTAAGTCCTCGTCACGGAAACAACGGGCTATCTGGAAATACCGCTCGAAGCCGCTCATCATGACAAGCTGTTTGAAGAGCTGAGGTGATTGCGGCAGCGCATAAAACATTCCGGCATTGAGCCTGCTTGGCACTATGAAATCGCGCGCGCCCTCAGGCGTACTCTTCGTAAGAAGGGGCGTTTCAAATTCGTAAAATCCCTTCGACATGAGATAATCCCGTGTTACCGCATAGGCCCTGCTCCTCTCGATGAAGATCTTCTGCACCTCGGGACGCCTCATGTCGAGATAGCGATACCTCAGGCGCGTTGCCTCGTTGATCTCTTCGTCGTCGAGCTGAAAGGGAAGAACCCTGCACGTGTTCAGGACCTCGAAGTCCGAAACATACACCTCGACCTCACCGGTGGGAAGGGTCAGATTCTCCGTCTCGGCAGGTCTCTTTCTGACCTTGCCCGTTGCCTTGAGGACATATTCGCTCCGTATGTCACCCGCCCTTTCATGGGCCTCCTGCGATATCTCCGGAGAAAATACGACCTGGACGATCCCCGTCACGTCACGCAGATCAGCAAAGATGAGCCCTCCATGATCGCGTCTCCTGTAAACCCATCCTGCAAGGGTCACCGTCGTGTCCACATGTTC
>JAQVWF010000048.1 GCA_028698615.1 Syntrophorhabdaceae bacterium | reverse complement strand
TCTGCATGCAGAGACTTGTTTTTCGGTAGAGGCCGGTGAAGAAGAAGGCGGAGAGGAGGAGAGCGTAGTAGGTGAGGACCGATGAGATGAGGAAACCGATCAAGTAGGGGATGTGCATGAACAGGAGGGCCACATAGATGGCGCCGATAGTGGCCGCATAGCCCAGTATGTATTCTACGAGGACCTCTTTGATGCCCCGGAGGATCTCTTCGAATTCGAGGGCTTCGCGGAAATCGGTGCGCTCCGCGAAGATGGTGAAGGCAAAGGGTAGGAAGAAGGAACATATGGGGAATATGATGAAGATGGCCGCCTTGATCATGAGATGGCCGAAGAAGGCCGCAAAGGTGTTGAGCGTTGTCAGGAAGAAACCGCTGGAGAACATGAAGAACGGTATGGCGTTGTAGAGGATAAAGACGAAGAGAAGCTTTACCCCTTCTATCCAGATGAGGTACTTCTCCTGCCATGTGGCTATCCCCATCCCCCCCACCAGGATGAGCCGCGATGTGCGGGAGAGAAAGCCGATGGAAAAGAAGTTAAGCACGGGGACAAAGAGGGCCAGGCCCCCGATTATCCACCGTGCTATGTAGCGTGAATTTACGGTAAAACGGATGAAGGGGATAATATCCATCTATTTATTTGCCTTTTGACATAAAATCAAGAAGACCTTCCGGGGTGTAGCCCGTCATGCCGCCGTCCATCACGATGGTCTCGCCATTGATGTACCGGGAGTCGTCGGATGCCAGGAAGAGTATCGTGGAGACCAGCTCTTCGACGGTGCCCATCCTTCCGATGGGCGTCCTGCCTGAAAGGTAATTGACGAAGGCCTCTTTTCTGATCAGCCCCTCGTTCATGCCGCCCTTGATGAAGCCGGGGGCGACAGCACAGAGTGTTACGCCCGATTTCGACCATTCATATGCCAGTTGCCGGGTCATAACCATAAGCCCTGATTTTCCGATGGCGTAGGGAAGAAAACCTTTTTCTCCAAAAAGAGCCACCTGTGAGGCTATGCTGATGATCCGTCCGGAACCCTGCTGCACCATCCTCTTTCCGAAGACCTGTGTCGCGTAGAAGGTCCCCTTGAGGTTGACGTCGATGACCCTGTCGAAATCATCCTTTTTTATCTTTTCCGAAGGCGCCAGGGGATTGACGATGCCGGCATTGTTGATGAGAATGTCCACCTTTCCCAGTGTCTCGTAGACCTTCGACGCCATGGCCTCCATGGCCGCATAGTCGGTAATGTCCGTATCGAAGGCAAGCACCTGCTGACCCTTGAACTCCTCGGCGAACCGATCCACGGCCTCTTTGCTGCGACTGTTGACCGCGACCGACGCCCCCTCCGCAAGGAAGGCCTGTGCCATTGCCTTTCCGAGCCCTTTTGTTCCGCCAGTGATAAAAACAACCCTGCTTTCAAATCTCATAGCATTCCTCCGTATGCATTCTTAATACGTTCGTCGAAAAGCCGGATGAGGCTTTCGCTGTCTTTCATTTCAATGCCGAGGGCCTCTTTCCATACGTCGGCCCTCTCCATGCAGAGGTAGATAAAGAGGCTGGGGTCTATGGCCTTCAGAAGCCGGTAGAGCATCCGGAATATCCTGATGCGCTCCGTCTTGATATAACGGTATTTACCGTCTTCGCCCCGGATGAACTCCCCCGTGAGGAGAAACTTCCTCTTCCTCTCCAGGAGAAGCGCGTACAGGGCGGGAGGGAAGCGCAGGAGGCCGAGACTGATCCACAGGATCCTGGTGGGGTCAAGGATCCTTCCGATATCTGCTATGAGATACCGGTAATCGCGTTCAAACCCGTCATAGATGACGACGGGATCGAAATGAAGGCCGACGAAACAACCCCTGTCCTGGGCCAGTCTCGCCGCCTTGAGACGCTTGCGGACAGGACTTGTCCTTGTCTCCTCGGCGTCGATGAATCTCTGGGGGGAAACGGAGAATGAGATGACCGTGTAGGGGTTGAGGTGGGGAACAAGGTGCCTGAAGTCGGCCCACTTGGACTTCAGTTCCAGAATGGCCTTTTTCTTCTTTCCGAAGTAGTCGACGAGGGACCGGTTCAGTCCGTAGCGCCGGTCAATGGCCAGGCTGTCGGAGAGTTCTCCCGTTCCAAAGCGAAGGATGTGCTCACCGCCGCGGTCTATCATTTCGTCGAGTTCCGCGATTATGCTTTCGGGGTCATGCGAGATACGTATGACGTTGTCCCTGAGATAGGCTTTCAGTATGCAGTAGGAGCAGGAAAGGACACAACCCTCCACGAGGTCGATCGTCTGATATCCGCAACAGATATGGTGCTTCGTGCCCGGACATTTTCTGACCACGCTTCCCTGCGTTTCAACGAATTCTACCTTTTGTAAGCTCAAGAATTCTCCTGATGTGACCCGCCGCGGCCAGGTCCGAAATTCTGCCGAGAGCGGTTTCGACATCCCCTTCGCTGCCTATTTTCAATATGATATCAATATACTCCTTTTCGAAGAAAGGGTCTACTCTAATGTCCGTGCCCGGCGGAAGGGCCATGGCATCCCTTATGGCTTTCAATTTCTTCGTGAGGGACGACAGGATGGGATGGGTTTTGCGCTTGAGGTTGGTCCTCATGGCGTCGGCGCTCTGAAGCAGGGGGATATCCCTGCCCGTCAGGGCGCCTTTGCGGATCTTTATGAGCTGCAGCATCTCGAGGATCTCCCGGAGCGTGCTTTCCGTCAGATGGAGACCCTTCAGTGATCTAAGGATCCTTTTCCTTTCTTTTTCCTCGAACCTGAGGAGAGAATCGACATTCCTCAAGGAGAGGCCCCTCGTGAAAATGAAGTCCTTGAAGGGCGCATCGAGGGAGGCAATGGCCAGAAGAGTGGAGAGCACCTTTTCGTGCGGATTGAGGCCCAGGTGCTCCATGAGCCCGAAGATCTCATCCCGGGAAAACCCGAAACGGTCCATCGCATCGAGGATGGCCGCCTTTTCAATGATATTGAAGCCCCTTGTCAGGTTGTCATGGATGGCCCGGAGCAGGGCGGTCTTTTCATCGAGCTCCACGATGAGGGCCGGAACCGCCTTGAGGCGAAGCTCCCGCGCGCATTCCAGGCGACGCCATCCCGCTACAACCATATGGGGCGTCCGATCGAGGAGAACGACGGGCTGAACGATCCCGACGGCGGCGATGGACCACCGGAGGTTCTCATGTTCCCGGGGGTATGACAGAGAGAACCGCCTGTCCTTGAGATCGATCCTGGAAAGAGGAACGTCCGTCATCGCGCGAAATAGATGAATAGCCATTTGATTATCGTGTAGAGGATGATGAGCCCGATGAGGACCACCCCCGTCATGACGAACCAGTGGGGTATGAAGGTCGTCTTGTGCTCTTGTCCGAGAGAGATGTGTTCCTTGTGTATCCTCGCGAGAGTCGCGTTCCTGTCGGCGAAAAAGTGAAAGACCGTGGCGAAAAGAGGTATGGCGAAGAGAAAGCCGAAGGCGGCGAAGACCCAAACGCTCTTCGTATCCCCGCTTCGCGTGCTTATAAGGAGGATATAGATACAGAAGAGGGTGATCAATGTCGATACGACAACCACGATCCATTGGGACGTTCTTCTGTAGGGCATGCCACCTTCCTTTTTTGGATGCCATCCATTGTATAAAAGTATTTCAAGGCTGTCAATGATGGGGTATACTAAAATCCGTTGAGAGGAGGCCCATGTTTTTTCGGGCCCTCGAGGAGGCTGGAGAATGAAAAGATCCCTCGGTGCGCGGACCGTGCTTTTGCCGGCGCCGGTTCTCGTTATCGGCACATATGATAAGGAAGGCCACCCCAATGTCGCGACGGTGGCATGGGGGGGTACCTGCTGTTCCAATCCGCCCTGCGTGGATATTGCATTGAGGAAGGCGACCTACAGCTATCAGAGCATCCTTGACCGCCGGGCTTTCACCGTTCATGTGACTCCCGAAAGATATCTCGTCGAGGCCGATTATTTCGGTATAGTTTCAGGCAGGAACGTGGACAAGTTTGCCGCCACGGGTCTCACGGCGGCAAGAAGCGAGATAGTCGACGCCCCCTACATAAAGGAATTCCCCTTTTTTCTGGAATGCAGTCTCCGCGAGGTGGTCGAGCTGGGGCTCCATACGCAGTTCATAGGCGAGATCATGGACGTGAAAATGGATGAAGACATGCTGGACGACAGGGCCTTGCCGGACGTCGCCAGGATAAGGCCCGTCGTAATGGTGCCCGAGATACGCAATTATTACGGGTTTGGCGAAAAGCTGGGGAATGTTTTTGCCATGGGGAAAAAGCTTCGCGATAAATGAGAATTGCCGTCGTGATCACCCCGGTCAGACGACGGGTTCGAAAACACCTGTTTCCAGAGCGTCGTTTATTTCCCTGATCTCCGCGTTGTTGTTCAGTGCCTGCAAGAGACGGTCTTTCTCGGCTTCATTCCGGACAACCCCTGTAACAGAAAGTGAACCGTCGGCGTCCGCCTGGAATGCCACCCTGCCGAAGCAGTGCCCCATGCCCAGATGGAAGAGCAGGATCTCGGCGCGTTTTTCGAGAAGGCGGTTCTTGAGGACCGTCTCCGTCTCTTTCGTGTGGGTGGGAGTGAAGATCCTTGACGCATAGGTCGCCAGTATCACGACGGCCTCTTCCAGGGAGATATGGCTCGAGTTGACCACCGCATGGTAGATGCAGGGATCCCCGGCGTCGGCGCCAAAGTAACGGGCGACGAACTCTCCCTTGCCTTCGTCCATCTTTTCGACAAGATCGAAGGCATCGTCATAGGGGATGCCCTTCACCTGGGCGATGGCCCTGACCCGCTCCTCCATGAGGCGAACGACACGAAGATTTATCGTGTTCCCGATGCCCGCAAGAATGATGCCCGCGCCCATGCCCGCCAGCACGGCGTTGTCCTGCAGGGAGTGGTCCAGGATGCCGGCCATGAAGGAAACCTTGTAGAAATGTGCGTCCGTCATGAACTTCTGCGCTGCGCCGTGAAGCCCCGGCGCCGTCTCGTCGTTGATGCCGAAAGAGCGGACGTGCCTGTCGCTTTCAGTACATTCGTTGTTTATGAAGGTCCTGTCGATATAAGAATAGCCGAGATGTTTTGCGAGTTCCCGCGCTAACGTTGTCCCGCCGGAGCCGTGAGTTCTTGATATCGTTATGATCCCCATCGTGTCCGGAAGAATTTTAAAATATAAGGATGCCTTTATACAAGCAGAATCTCTCCGGTTCTGTCCAGCGCGGGAAGGGCACGTGTAACTTATCAATTGATTTGCGAATATGGGGATAATCTGTTATAAAATTACCTTATTTGAAAAGGGCCGGGCGGCTTAAGGGATATTTGTACATTGACCAGCCCGGGTGGCGGCAACGAAAGGCCTGACACGACCTGTATTACAATCTTAAGGTATTGACGGCATTATGAGAGTCGAAGAATTTGATTATGATCTGCCCAGGGAAATGATCGCCCAGCATCCGTCGGGAGAGCGGGAGGCGTCCCGTCTTCTCGCCTGCGACAGGGCAAAGGGGACGATGGAACACCGCCGGTTCTCCGATATTGCCGGGTATCTGCGGGAAGGCGACGTCCTTGTCATCAATGACAGCAAGGTGTTCCCGGCCCGGTTGAGGGCGCGGAAAAAGACGGGCGGTCACCTTGATATCCTCCTCGTCAGGTCCATCGGCGACGGCACCTGGGAATGTCTTGCCCGGGGGATAAGCAAGACCACGGACGCGCTTCCTGTCGCCGTGGGGGGCCACGATGCCCTGCTGGCACGCAGTAATGGCTCCTGGACCATATCCTTTGCATCCCGCGAGGAAGGCGACGAGGTCATAGGGAGCGTCGGCAGGATGCCTCTGCCGCCCTATATCAAGCGCAACGGCGAAGATGGCGCTTCCGATTTTGACCGTTATCAGACTGTTTACGCCCGGAAGACCGGTTCCATAGCGGCACCGACGGCGGGTTTTCACTTCTCCGCGGAACTGCTCGAGCGCATCGCAATGCGCGGCGTGGAGATCGTGAAGATCACCCTTCATATAGGCATCGGGACCTTTTCACTGATCCGTCCGGGGCTGCTGGAAGATCACCGCATGCACGCAGAGCGTTACGATCTCGACGAGACGTCGAAGGTGCGCATAAGGGCCGCCCGGCAGGCAGGACGCCGCGTGGTCGCCTGCGGCACGAGTTCCGTGAGGACCCTCGAGACGGTGTTCGGAAATGACGGCAATGGAGTGCTGGCAGGCGAAACGGGGCTTTTCATCTACCCCGGCTACCGTTTTCACTGTGTCGATGCGCTCATCACCAATTTTCACCTTCCCCGGTCGACGCCTCTCGTGCTGGTCGCCGCCTTCATGGGCGCCGAGGCTCTCAAGAAGGCCTATGCCGAGGCGATAGACGGGGGATACCGGTTTTACAGCTACGGGGACGCGATGTTCATATCATGAAGACGATAGAGATAGACCATATAGACGGGGCGGCACGCTCGGGAAGGCTCATTACAGGTCACGGGACCATAGAGACCCCTGTTTTCATGCCCGTGGGAACCCAGGGTGTCGTCAAGGCCATGACCCACAGACAGCTCAAGGAACTGGGCGTCACGATGATCCTTTCCAACGCCTATCACCTCTACCTGCGTCCCGGGGACGAACTCATCAGAAGGATGGGCGGCCTCCATGATTTTTCGGGATGGGATGGCGCCATACTTACCGACAGCGGGGGGTACCAGATATTCAGCCTCGGTGTCTTAAGGGAGATCAAGGATGACGGTGTCCTCTTCCAGTCACATATCGACGGGTCGCGCCATTTCCTGACACCTGAAAAGATCGTTAAGGTCCAGGAGAATATCGGCGCCGATATCGCCATGTGCCTCGACGAGTGCGTTTCCTACCCGTCCACCCTCGAATATACCCGTGAATCCGTTGAATTGACGACGCGCTGGGCAAAGAGGTGTCTCGCCGCACGTTCGGGCGGTCCCCAGAAGCTTTTCGGGATCATCCAGGGCGGCTTTTATCCTGAACTCAGGCTGCGTTCCGCCGAGGACATCCTTTCCCTCGATTTTGACGGTTTCGCCATCGGGGGCCTGAGCGTCGGCGAACCGAAGAGCCTCATGTGGGACATGGTGGACACCGTAGCCGGTCTCATGCCTGCCGGCAAGCCGCGCTACATGATGGGCATAGGCCTGCCGGAAGACCTCCTGGAAGGCGTGAGAAGGGGCATCGACATGTTCGACTGCATCATCCCCACGCGTTTCGCCCGCAACGGCGGCCTCTTCACCTGGGACGGGAGGATAAACATCAAGAACGCCCGCTTCACCGAAGACGAAGGCCCTATCCAGGACGGCTGTTCGTGTTATACCTGCAGGACCTTTTCAAGGGCCTATCTCAGGCACCTTCTGGTTTCCCATGAACTTACGAGCTTTTACCTGAATACCATACACAACGTGTATTTTTACATGGAGCTTATGAAAAAGATCCGCACTGCTGTCAGTACCGGTACATTTGACCGTTTCTATAATGATTTCAAAAGACGTTACGAAGGAGGTGAATCTGATGATAGGTGTAGCGTATGCAATGGGTAGTAATCCTGCCGGCGGGGCCGGACAGGGGGGCAGTTCGTATATGTCGCTCATCTTTATCGCGGCCGTTTTCGGTATTTTCTACTTTATTCTCATCCGTCCTCAGCAGAAAAGGGCAAAACAGCACAAGGAATTTCTGGAGAACCTGAAGAAGGGAGATAAAGTTGTCACATCAGGTGGTTTATATGGTACAATAACAGGTATTTCTGACGACAGTGTGACCATTGAGATCGCCGAGAAAGTGCGTGTTAAGATCGACAAGGGGACTGTGGTTCAGTATCAGAAGACATAATAGAAAGGAGATGTAAACGTGGGAAGATATGAGAATATCGTTGTGCTCAGCCCTGACCTCGCGAAAGAAGAGGAAGACGAGCTCATGAAGAGGATCCACGGGAACCTCGAGAAGGTAGGCGCGGCGATTGTCAGACTTGATGACTGGGCGGTGAGAAGGCTTGCCTACCCTATAAAGAAGAAAGACAAGGGCCATTACTTCTTTTTCCTGCTGGATATGAATGAAGGCAGCGTCGCGACGATGGCCAAGTTCTACAGGACGCTGGATCCCGTGCTCAGGCACATGTTCGTTGTTGTCGACGACAAGAACGAAGGACCGAAGAAACCGCCCGATTCCGTTATTTTTGACGAGCTTGAAGGCGAGTCTTGATGAACAGGGTCTTTATGACGGGGAAGGTCGAGGCCATGCCCCAGATAGTCTATACCCCGAAAGGGGACAAGTTCATGCTTTTCCCGCTGCGTGTGGGTGAGGGTGATTTCCTGATTGACGTGGAATGCCCGGGGGATCCCTCGATGCCTTATCCCGACGCAGCGGCAGGCCGCAGTGTGATGGTGTCCGGGATGCTGATACGGAAGAAACTGCGGTCGCGGGACATGGTAAAGCTGAAAGCACATAAAATTTTCTGGATGGAGGAATAGATGCCCAGACCAATGAGGACAACACGGTCGGATTCACCGAAGAAAAGGGTCTATGTGAGAAGAAGGGTATGCAAGTTCTGCCAGGATTCCAACATAGCCATTGACTATAAGGATCCCAGACTTCTCAAGTCATTCATCACGGAGCGCGGAAAGATTATGCCCCGGAGAATGACGGGGACCTGTGCCAACCATCAGCGCAAACTGAAGGAAGCCATCAAGATGGCCCGGCACATCGCCTTTTTGCCCTTTACGACATTACTGAGATAGCGGAGGCAATCGATGAAACTCATACTTATTGAAGATGTCCAGGGTACGGGGAAGAAAGGCGAGACCGTTACCGTCAAGGACGGTTACGGGCGGAACTTTCTCGTTCCCCGGGGACTGGCTGTACCTGCGTCGGAAGGCAACGTAGCGCGCTTCGAGAGCATTGTCCGCAGTGTCTCGAACAAGAAGGCGCGGGAGATGCAGACCGCCGGAGAACTGAAGGCAAAACTCGAGGAAATGAGTCTTACGATAAAGAAGAAGGCCGGTGACGACGGAAGGCTTTTCGGTTCCGTTACCCACAAGGACATAGTCGAGGCGATCAAGAGCCTCACGGGCGTTGAGATCGACAGGAAACTGGTCCGCCTTGAAGAGGCTATCAAAATGACCGGTTCGCATGTAGTTGTGATCCACCTTCAGCAGGATGTAAACGCCGAAGTGAAGATCGAGGTGGAAAAAGAAGAGGCTTAGATGGCCCGGGTCTTAAAAAACCTCAAGGACGTGAAGGACCCTGCAAGAATGAGGGTTCCTCCTCAGAACATCGAGGTCGAGCAGTCGTTGCTCGGCGGCCTTCTCATCGATCCGGAATCCATGAACAAGGTGGTCGACGTCGTCGGCGCGCCCGATTTCTATCGCGACGCCCACGGGAAGATCTTTGGTCTCATGCTCCATCTTTACGAGAAGAACGACGCCATCGATCTTATCACGGTGAGCAGCCTTGCAAAGGACAGGGGTATGCTGGAAGCCATAGGCGGTGTCACATACCTGAACACCCTTGTGGACGTCATGCCTTCCGCGGCCAATGTCGCCTATTACGCGAAGATCATAAAGGAAAAGTCCCTCGTCAGGGCGATCATCAACGTAGCCACAGAGATCATCGAGAAAGGTTTCAATGCCGAGACCGACATCGATACATATATCGACGACGCCGAGAAGCTCATATTCCAGGTCGCGGAGAACAAGCTCAAGCCCACCTATTTGCCTGTCAAAGATTTCGTGATGGACAATATAAAGACCATCGAGCGGCTCTATGAGAAGAAGCAGACCGTCACGGGGGTCCCAACGGGTTTTATCGACCTCGACAAGCTGACAAGCGGCCTGCAGCCATCGGACCTCATCATTGTCGCGGGAAGGCCAAGCATGGGAAAGACCTCCTTTTCCATGAACATCGCCCAGTATGTCTCCATGCTGAACGAGAACCCGGTGCCCGTGGGCATCTTTTCCATGGAAATGTCGAAGGAGCAGCTCGTCACGAGACTTCTGAGCTCGGAATCCGACATAGAGCATTCAAAACTCCGTACAGGGACATTTTCGCGCGATGAATGGCCGAAGCTTGTCAGGGCCGCCGGAAAGCTCAGTGAAGCCCATATGTTCATTGATGACTCGCCGGCCCTTTCCGTTCTGGAACTGAGAGCACGGGCCAGGCGCCTCAAGAAGGAGCACGACGTGGGCCTTCTCGTGGTTGATTATCTTCAGCTTATGCGGGGACGCTCGGGCGGGGACCGCCGAGAGCAGGAGATATCTGAGATATCCCGGTCCCTCAAGGCGCTGGCGAAAGAGATCAATATCCCCATTATCGCCATTTCGCAGCTCAACAGGGCACCGGAGACACGCGAGAAAGAGAACAAGCGGCCCCGTCTTGCCGACTTAAGGGAATCGGGGGCCATCGAGCAGGATGCCGATGTCATCCTCTTCATCTACCGCGATGAAGTCTATAATAAGGATAGGGACGACAATAAGGGGGTTGCCGAGGTGATCATTGGAAAACAGCGGAACGGTCCCACTGATACCGTAAAGCTGAGCTTCATCGACAAGTATGCCACGTTCAGGAACGGCTACTACCAGGATGATGAGGGTTAACAACACGCGTTCCATGAACCTCCCCAATATCCTCTCCATATTCCGTTTTTTTGTCACCTTTTATTTTATATATGCGGTCTACCAGGGAAGGATGCGCCTTGCCCTCTATCTCTTTCTCATACAGGGTATCAGCGATCTTCTCGATGGGTTCATCGCGCGGGCAATGAAGTCGAAGACCGAGCTCGGGGCCTATCTCGACCCCATTGCTGACAAGACCATGCTTGTGGCGGCTTTCGTCATGCTCTACATCGCCCATCTCATCCCCGGTTGGCTCACGCTCCTTGTCCTCGGCAGGGATGTCGTCATCGCCGTCGGCTATCTTGTTCTCTACCGCTGTGCCAGCAACGTCAAGCCGCGGCCGACCATCTTCGGCAAGATAACGACGGCCTGCCAGATCATCACCATCCTCTTCGTGCTCTGGTCGGCGGACATGATGGGCCTGCGGTCCTATGACATGGTCCTCTTCCTTGTCACGGCGGCTGCCACCGTTGTCTCAGGCGTCCATTATGTCATGGGTGGATGGGACGCCTTCACCAAGAAAGCGGTACCCCAGTAAGACTGTTCCAAGTTTCGCATTGAAAACAGAAAGAGTTGAAGCGGTGAACGGTCGTTGTATATACTTCCTGGTGTTGGGCAAAGAAGTTGGAAAGCCCCTGTTTTTCCCTGAAACCTGTAACGTTCTGTGCCCTTTGTTCTCGCGCCTCTATGTCAATAAGAGGTTGACATAACATACTGTTTCGATTAGTATTGTAAAAAAATAGGGGGAGGTCAATATGCCCGTGAAGGTCGGAATCAACGGTTTTGGAAGGATTGGCAGACTGGTCCTCAGGGCTGGTTTCAATCGAAAAGATGTTGAGTTCGTTGCCGTCAATGATCTTGCGGATCCCAGAACGCTTGCCCATCTCCTGAAATATGACTCTGTCCACGGCATTATGAACTGTGACGTAACAAGCAAGGAAGATGCCATCGTGGTCGATGGGAAGGAGATCAAGGCGTATGCCATGAAGGAGCCCGAATCCCTCCCGTGGAAGGACCTGGGCGTCGACGTCGTCCTTGAAAGCACAGGGAAATTCACCGACCGTGCGGGCGCGGAAAGACATCTCAAGGCAGGGGCCAGGAAGGTCATCATATCGGCTCCGGCAAAGGGCCCCGATGTCACTTTTGTCCTTGGGGTGAACGAAGAGGTCTACGACAAGACGAAGCATCACGTCATCTCTATGGGGTCCTGCACGACCAACTGTCTGGCACCCATCGTGAAGATCCTTCAGAAGGAGTTTGGCGTCGAGTACGGGTTGATGACGACCATCCATTCCTTCACGAACGACCAGGTCGTTCTCGACGAACCCCACAAGGACCTCCGAAGGGCGCGTGCCGCGGCCCTCTCGATGATCCCCACGACGACAGGGGCAGCGAAGGCCATATCCGAGGTCATTCCCGAGGTGAAAGGGAAACTCGACGGCCTGGCTATCAGGGTTCCCACTCCGAATGTCTCTCTCGTCGATTTCGTTGCCACGCTTTCAACCAAGGTCTCAAAGGAAGATATAAACAAAAAATTCAGAGAATATGCGGACGGACCCATGAAAGGGATCCTGGCCTGTTCGGATTTGCCTCTTGTCTCCCGCGATTTTAATGGCAATAGCCATTCGTCCATCGTTGATATGGAAAATACAACCGTCATAGGCGGGAACATGATCAAGGTGCTTTCCTGGTACGACAATGAGTGGGGTTTCTCGAACCGCATGTTCGATCTATTGTCGTTCGTCATGAAATAAAAGGAAACAGGAAGGGGTAACATATGAATTCTGTTGAACAGGTAGACATCGCTGGAAAAAGAGTACTCATGCGCGTTGATTTCAACGTACCCGTCGACGCAGGCGGCAACATCACCGATACAACGAGGATCAGGGCACACCTTCGCACCATCAGGTACTGCATGGAGAAGGGCGCAAAACTGATCCTTATGTCCCATATGGGCAGGCCAAAGGGTCAGAGGGTGGACAAATTGACATTGAGGCCTTGCGCCGCCAGGCTTTCGGGGCTCCTCGGGAAAGATGTGCCCTTCGTGGAGGACTGCATAGGCGAGAAGGCCGCCGCCGCGGTGGCCTCAATGAAACCGGGCGACGTTATCCTTCTCGAAAATCTGCGCTTTCACATCGGTGACGAGAAGAACGATCCGCAGTTTGCCGCTGAACTCGCAAAACTGTGCGACGTTTATATCGACGACGCCTTCGCCGTAGCCCACAGGAAGGCCGCCTCCAACTCGGCCATAACACAGGCCGTCAAGACATGCGCGGCAGGTTTCCTCCTCAAGGATGAGATCGATTATTTCAACAAGGCCATGAAGGACCCGGCGAGGCCGCTTGCGGCCATCATCGGAGGGGCGAAGGTTTCCGACAAGATCGGTGTCCTCGAGAACCTTGTGGATACCGTCAACATGCTCATAATAGGCGGCGGGATGGCTTTCACCTTTCTTAAGGCGATGGGAATGGAGATCGGCAGGTCCATCTGTGAAAATGACATGCTCGATAAGGCGAAGAGCATCATGGACAAGGCAAAGTCGAAGAATGTAAGGATACTTCTCCCCGTCGACTGCGTCATTGCCGATAAGGCCGAAGCTGATGCGACGGTGAACGTTGTCGCAGTGGAGAAGATACCGAAGGATGCCCTTGGGCTCGATATCGGACCCGACACCGCCAGGCTTTTCGGAAATGCCGTGAAAGAGGCCAAGACGATAGTCTGGAACGGCCCCATGGGCATGTTCGAACTCGAGGCCTTCAGCAAAGGGACCTTCGGGCTGGCAAAGGATGTCGCCGGGTCAGGAGCCCTCTCCATCATCGGCGGCGGCGATACCGATTCGGCCGTCCACAAGGCCGGGGTCAGCGACAGGATATCGTACATATCCACGGGCGGCGGGGCATTTCTCGAACTGCTAGAAGGCAAGACGATGCCGGCCGTGGAGGCCCTTGAAACCTGCGGAGGATAGAAATGGCAACGTGGATGGTAGCAGGCAACTGGAAGATGAACAATACTACGGGAGAGGCGGTGGCTCTCGCAAAAGAGATAGTAGCCGGTCTGCCCGATATTAAAGGACGCGGTGAAGTCGTTCTCGCTCCGTCCTTCACGGCTCTCAAGAGCGTGCATGATGTCATCGGCGGCTCCGGCATTTCTCTGGCCTCCCAGAATATGTTTTTCGAGGACAAAGGCGCCTATACCGGAGAGATATCTCCGGATATGCTGAAAGATGCCGGCTGCGCCTACGCTATCATTGGCCATTCGGAGCGAAGGAAGTATTTTCATGAGACCGACGAGGGTGTAAATCTCAAGGCGAAGAAGTGCCTGGCAACGGGATTGAAGCCAATTATCTGTGTCGGCGAGACCGATGAGGAACGCGAGGCGGGCATTACGGAGTTCGTAGTGGGCATCCAGGTGAAGAAGGCCCTGGCAGGCATATCCGATGTCGGGGACATCACCATCGCCTATGAACCCGTCTGGGCGATAGGCACGGGGAAGACCGCCACTTCAGGCCAGGCGGAGGAAGTCCATGAGTTCATTAGGAATATTCTGGCCGATCTCTACCGGGATGCCTTTTCCAATGTGCGAATTCTCTATGGCGGCTCTGTAACGGCGGAGAATTTCGGGGAACTGATTGCGATGAAAAACATAAATGGTGCACTTGTTGGCGGTGCATCCTTGAAATCCGCAAACTTTCTTGGTATAATAAGCCGCGCATTGGAGAAGAACATATGACAATTGCAGTGGCCATCATACATGTACTAATAGCGATCGCTTTGATACTCATCGTGTTGTTGCAGACGGGAAGGGGATCGGACATGGGGGCCGCCTTCGGCGGCGGGTCCAGTCAGACACTTTTCGGCAGTTCCGGGTCTTCGGGTTTTATGACGAAACTGACAACGATAGCGGCGGTTGTTTTTATGTTGACAAGTCTGGTGCTTGCTTACAGTTATAGCCATAAGGGAAGCACCGTAAGAAGTATTCCGGCGCAGACACAGCAAAATGCTCCCGCGCAGGGGACGAAATGAGTAAAAATGCCGAAGTGGTGGAAGTGGCAGACACACCATCTTGAGGGGGTGGCGGGGAGACTCGTGCGGGTTCAAATCCCGCCTTCGGCATTATATATCTTTAATAGGTTCAGCTAGTTAATGTTTCCCGTACCCTCAATATCCCTTTTCTTTTCGTTATTCTTTTAGGGCCACAACGTTTCCTCTCATATTGATGATATTCCCCCATTAATTCTGCTCAAGTTTAAATCCTTTTTCTCTGAAGAACGTGCTCCCGAAGAACTTTACATCCGGACCGGTTTATTGGGGTCAGGTCATTGGAGGCACTTTCCGAAAACAATTCAGCGGGAAACAGGGGTCAAAGGAAGTTCACAAGCGGCAGATAAGAAACACATTTATCAATATGGTTTTGATTTTTTCGTTTCCCTTTCGTTTCCTTTCGTGCTAAAATCCCACAAATAACAATGTTGGATAGGGGGTTTGCATCCCGCTTTCGGCATTGTATAAAGTCTCAACCGGAAGCGGCAGTCACGTCACGCATGAATGCATTCTATCTGTGGGAAGCCTAAAATCGGGGGGGTGTTCATGGAACAGCGTGCGGTGTCGAAGACGAAGGGTGACCTTCACGTCTCCGTGGAGGAACGCAGCAAAGGACTCAAGGACCTTGATTTTTTTGCCGATCATACCCATCTTCAGGATCTCATCCAATTCAATGCCCACAGAACGGTTTCCGATATGGGGCCTCTTTATCTCAGATGCGCCCTTACATCGCTGTCATGTCCGGAATGCGGCTCTGAGGTGAAACGGAGCTACCGGCTTCATCCCGTGGAATGGCTGTTGAAGTTTGCAGGCCGCAAGGTCTTTTATTGCACACACTGCAACTGGCGCGAGGTCGTGAAGATGGGTGAGTGGGAATGGCAGACGATACTCACCGTTGCCGTTGCCTTTCTCATCGTATGCGGCGCCTCTATCCACTGGATGCTCCGGTAAGCCCCCGAGGCTTGAATTGTTTTAGGACTCGCACTGATTAACCAGGACCATTTCAGTTCAATTACCGACCCAATCTGACCGCGAATAAAGCCTCCTTTCTGAAGTCATTCAATTTGTTGAAGAAAAAGCGGATGTGATATGATAAAAAGATTGTTGGGGTAAGGATAGGTTAACACAATATTTCATCGCAGCAGGTGAGTTGGTGCCGAGACTCAGATCGCTAAGACCAGGAGACTACCACTGTTTTCTCTACGAGAATGAATCGGAGGCGAACGCCTTCGCGCTCTCCTTTATCCGCCAGGGGCTGGACAAGGAGGAAAAGATCATCTTTTTCGCGGCTGATCACAGTGCGGACGATCTTGCCCGTTCCCTGGAAGTAAGCGGGATCGATGTCGATGCTGTCGTGATGGCCGGTCAGCTCCAGATAGAGAAAAGTGAAGAGGATTTTTGTGAAACGATGGTGAGGGCTATGGCCCTGGTCGATACCGGTCTGTTGCCCTCTGAAGGCGCGCTGGCGCCGGTATATTCCTCCCTCAGGATAGCCATTGACGATACCATGCGCTTAAATGCGATGGGAAGGGGAGGTTTTTGCGCTCCTGCCGCCATCGATCGCCTCGAGGCCCTTGTCAGCGGGAAATGCCTCATGGTCTTCATGTATGGCCTCGACCAGCTCTCACACGAGGCCCTGTTCCGCGTTCTCGAGACCTATCCCACGCTCATCATCGGCGATGACGTCTACGAAAATTTTCTCTTTCGCGATGCGGTGATCT
>JAQVWF010000047.1 GCA_028698615.1 Syntrophorhabdaceae bacterium | reverse complement strand
GGGTCGCAGACACAGGAAGTGGGGGAAACCCGCAGATCTTAACGCAGCAAAGAAAGGCAGGAACAAGGAGGGAACCGACGGCCTATTGACAGATGAGGAAATCTTTATTGTTGACTTTGGTTAAACCAGAACGTCCCCTCCGCTCCCCACGGTGTTTCGACAGCGCCGGGAATGTACCTTCTCGTCCATGCAATCGCCTCTTTCCCCGTCATACCGAAGACCCTCCTCGCCATACAGGCCATGAACGTCCCCGTCCTGCCCTGCCCCGCGGAACAGTGGACAACGACATTCCTGCCGGATTCGGCACACGCTATTACCCTTGCAATAACATCAGCCAAAGCCTCAACTCTGGGCGCCGCATAATCCTCAATAGGCAAGGCTACGACATCAAATCCCATCTCCACATAAAGCCGATGCAGGTTCCTGTTTGCCTTCTCCTTACATTCTTCCACACTGACAAGGGGAACCACAACGGAGATGTCGTTCTTCACGTATTCGTCAAACACCACACTCTGAGGATCATACGTCCCGAAAGGCATGGGGCTTCGGAATATCTTTCCTTTGAGGGCAAAAGGCAGTTCGGTCATATCCACCTTCAGGTCATTATATCAGTTTGAAGCCGCAATATCCCTTCGCCGAAAACGTTGCTTCCCTCCCAAGCTCCCTCAAGCGTGGTCTTCGACCATGCTCGAAGTCGCGAGTCGGGAAAAGCTCATTCGGCACAGAGTGAAGAGGCGTGTTGTTGCAGGATTCATGCTAAAAAGAACATATATACCGGGACCCGCCTGGATGTGTTGTAACCAATAAGAAATATGGACGAACGTGCAGAGGGGTCCGGAGTTTCTTACTTTCTTAACGTCCCCTCCTTTCCCCGACACCATAAGCTCCGTCAAGGTTTTTCGCGATTAGGCGGGATAATAAAGACGCTGATATTTCATGGAAACCCGCTTCACAGCAATGCTGATTATTCTGTCTGAGAGACCATCCGCAGTAATGCGCGTGCCGCTTCTTCCGGACCTTTTTGTTCCCACCCCACAATTCCAAGTCTCGTCCGCAATTGCCCGACAAAGATATCCTCATTAAAAAAGGCCTCAAAAACCCGTTTCGCAATCTCCTCGTGGATGGCCCTATATTGAATAGCCCCGAAAACGTTAACAAAATAGGTATGTACCAGGCCTGTGGACGTTGTGGTACCCTTGCTCATTGCTGTTCCTTCCCGGAATGTGTGTAGTGCTGTCTCAGGAGTTGCCAATCGTTCGATAATCGGATGCTCTTCATCAATTTCCTCATAATTATTTGCGTACAGCACCATATCAACAGAATAACCTTTTATCACCTGTTCATAAGTGGTCACCGGCAACACAATTCGAGCATTCACCTGGCTGGGGTTCATAATAATTGAGCGATCAAGCTGCCCGAACGCATAGCCTGGCTGCAAATCGTCCAATCTAACGAATGCACCGATTTCCGTACCATAGCCAATCACTTTCCCCTCTTGATCGATATCGAGTGATCCCATATCGTCGGCAATAATTGTCATTTCCTCGATTTGGTCTTCTCCGATGATCCTGAACGCTTCGAGCGTCTCGGATTTTCCTGTTCCCGTATCACCTATGATCAACAGCGTAAAGAGGCGATCACCTTTTGTCATTATCCTGACCATTGCGCCGTGATAAGGCATTTTCCCAAGTTTCATCATCTTAATGTTATGGAGTGTCAAAACCATTTTTTTGAGATACCCGAAATATCCAAAGAGATCATTATTCGGACAGGCTGCCGCGATCATGCCATGCTCTATATCGTCATAGAATACGGTCGGCATGGACGCAAGAGCGTCAAGCACCGTTCCGGGTACCCCAAAAAGATAGACCCCATCAACCGGGCGATCCAGAAATTCGTCATCAGCCAATTCAAATAAATTGCACAATGACAGGCCGAGTTCATAGAATTTCTCATGCACGTAAACAAGAATCAGGAGCGGACCAACCTTTGCAGGATAGCAAAGCCACTCGTGAGGCATCACCTCAATCTGCTCCAGGGGGTTTTGAGGAATCCGTTCAAATTTACCCGTCCGCTTATTCATTGGGGGATTGAGCAACAACGGCGGATACAACATAATCTGCCTGATCACAGGAATACCCTGTAACTTCTGATAACTTCCTCCAGGTAATGCCATATCTTTTGGCAGAGCAATTACCGCCACTTCCGCGCCTGCCCGCACCTGACGGTAGGTATTGGGGTGTTGACCGGTAATATTCTCTTCAATATCCCGATAGGTTTGTCGCACCAAATGCGTCAAGGATTCAATTGTCGAGCTAAAGGTTCGGTATGGGCGTCTGTCTAAATGATCTCCCGTTGAATCACAGACAATAAACCGTTCGAATTCTCTCCAATAATTGTACAGGCTCTCCACAAGAGCCTGCAACAGCGACGGATTGGCAATGAACCGTTCCCCTCCTTCTATCAATTTAGGAACAGCCTCAAGCGTCATTTTGCCAAGAACCTGGAATACTTGAATAAGCTTCTCAACATCAGCATGTTTGATTTCATGGCTTTGTTTGCCGAAGATCTTCAGCAGAGGAGATTGCTTGCGCCTCAAGTCATTGACAAAGCGTGTGACCACCTCATGAAACAATTCGCTTGATATCAGTTCTTCTGACGTCTCGCACGCCCTGTCGCGTAAGAAGATAATAACTTTCTTGCTTACAAATCTGAATGATCCTTGATTTTCCATAATGCTGTGTCCCCCTAATTTGTAATCGGGATAGTGGAAGGGCCTTAATAGAATTA
Organism: Syntrophorhabdaceae bacterium; assembly: GCA_028698615.1. NCBI lineage: Bacteria > Pseudomonadati > Thermodesulfobacteriota > Syntrophorhabdia > Syntrophorhabdales > Syntrophorhabdaceae > Syntrophorhabdaceae bacterium. The sequence goes on along the minus strand of JAQVWF010000047.1, from coordinate 14,156 downwards.
ATTATGTCCTAACTGCCTTTTGATTTCAAACCAAAATATCCCGGTCTCGACGGGAGAAAGATTCGACTGGCTGACCTGAGCACGGCAAAAACGGGAAAACAGGCAGGGTATGTCAAGAATAAGGATCTGACCACCAGTTCCCCCCCAGCTCCCCCACCCCTCCCAATTCCCTATTGACGTATGTAACCCTAGGCGTTACAATAGGCCTGATGATCAAATCCTTTAAGCATAAGGGATTGAAGCTGTTCTTTGAAACCGGCAACAAGAAGGGTATCATTCCCGGTCATGCGGACAAACTGGCCAGGATCCTCGACCGGCTTGATGCGTCAATGTCTCCGGTTGACATGAACTTGCCCGCATACAAACTGCACAAGCTGATCGGGCAGGAAGACGGTGTCTGGTCGGTTTGGGTGAACGGAAACTGGCGCGTCACCTTTCAATTCGAAGGAGACGATGCTGTCCTGATCGACTATCGGGATTATCATTAAGGAGGGATACCATGGTTACCAGAAAACCAACACATCCCGGAAACGTCCTCCTGGAGGACGTAATGAAGCCGCTCGGGATTACCATAACCGAAGCCGCGAAGGGTCTTGGTATTTCGCGCAAGACTCTGTCTGAAATAGTCAACGGCAGAGCGGCATTAACTCCGGAAATGGCGGTACGGATCGGAAAAGCCACAAGTACGTCACCTCAGAGCTGGCTTGCGATGCAAACGAAGCTGGATCTCTGGCTTGCGATGCAGAAAGAGCCAAAGGATGTTGTCCAGTTCAAGAGCTCGAATGCGGTGAATGAGTGAAAACCCCGAAGAGTCCATGACATACGCCAAAGGAACGGCGGGATGACGTGGTTCTATCCACCTCTTTATAACAAATTGCTTAGCCTGCTACCGGGGGACTACCTTGGTCCCGGAGGCTCTATAATGGGGATATACCATGGCCCTCGGCAGATCTTGTCAAGAAAAAGCGCTTGAGCCCCAACTCCGCCCAACTCCACCATTCCCTCTCTTATCTGGAGCAATTGACAAATTCAGGCGGATAATCTGCAATGTGTACGACAGTGCATAAGTACAACTTTCCAGAAAGGAGAACTTGCATGCCGTTCGCGAGAGTTCTGAGAAAAGGGCAGATGACTCTTCCCAAGAAAGTGAGGGACGTTCTGAAGGTCAGCGAAGGCGATGTCATCGATTTCGAGATTACCGGGTCAGCGGTGATCATGAGGCACAAGGTCCTTGTCGAAAAGGGAAAGAGCGAGTTCCTCGCCAATCTCAGCAGAATGCACGAGAAGACAGGGGACGTCGATCCCGCAATTGTAGAAAAGGCGATTGAAGACGTGATCCGTGATGTCAGAAAGCAGGCGAGGACAAGGAAGAAGTGATCAGGGTTGTTCTCGACACCAACGTTAAGGATGCGGCCACGCAGGTTCGGCATTCAATCGCGTTGTTGAGGGCATTCGTAACGCTGACCCCAGGTGTAATGGACGACGACGGAGATGGCATTCTTCATATATTCGTCGAGCGCCACGCCCTCAGGATCATACGTCCCGAAGGGCATCGCACTGCGGAAGATCTTGCCTTTGAGGCCAAAGGGTAACTCAGTCATGAGAAACCTCCGACATAGGCTATTCGAACCGGAGGCTTACCATTCACCGCCCGCCCCCGGCATGACACCTTTCTCCTTCCCGAACGAAACCCCTATTTCGACGAACCGCCAGAATGACGATACTTCTCGCACCAACCCGCAGGGCTGCAGATATAGACCTCCATGCCAGAGACGCGCTTTGCGTAGCCGGGGGTGGAAATGGGAGAGATTATATAGTTCTTTCCTTTTGGATACCAGTTCCGGAACAACGAGAGGCCGGCGGCATTGAACTGGTCCGGGGACCACTTGCATTCAATGGCATCCACTTCATCTCTCCTGCGGGGAATCACGAAATCCACTTCCCGGTCATCCGCCATCCGCCAGTACAATATATCCCCATCGTAGACGTGGCCCTGGAGATACTCAAGCACAATATGCTCCCACAGAACGCCGTGTTCGTCCTGACGCAACGGGTCCCAACCCCTTGCAAAAGCCACAAAACCCGTGTCAAAACCATAGACTTTGGGCATCTTGATTATCTCTTTCTGTCCTCTTCCGTGGAAAGGACGAACGATGGTCACGGCCTGGGTCGTTTCCAGAGCCCTCAGGTGGTCGGCCACCGTGGGACGGCTTATCCCCAGCGCACCCGCGGTCCTTGTGATCTCAAATTGCCCACCGCTTTGCTTCAGGAGATACTCAAAAAGCATGTTGAATTTCCCGGGATCGCGGAAGGCAAAAAGCTGCTGGATATCACGGGCAAAAAATGAATCCATCCACTCGCGGTAGAACGACATCGGTTTCGATTCCGCCAGAAGGGTTTGGGGCAAACCCCCGTGATAAAGCCGCCGGGAGAGAGGTGCGTTGAATGCCGGAAGCTCGTCCCACAAGACAGGTGTAAGACGAACAACACGCTTCCTGCCCGTCAGGGTATCCTTGAATTTCCTGCTCGCGGCCAATGTCGACGAGCCTGTGGCAATGATCTTCAGATCAGGAAAGAGATCGGCACCTATCTTGAGCACCATACTCGGATCGGGAAGCCGGTGGATCTCATCAAAGACGACTACGGGTCGGCCGCAGTCCCGGAAAAACAGCTCCGGGTCGGCCGTCATGCTGGACGCCACAGGCAGATCACAGTTTACATAGAGTATCCGGTCTTCCCCAAGGCTCTGGACAAGCGTCGTTTTCCCCGCTCGTCTCACACCGGCCAGCCAGACAATGGATGCCTCTTTCCATGCCTCCTCTATGCGGCTTATCCAGAAAGGTCGTTCTATCATGTAAGTATACTTAGCATATATACGGAATAAACGTCAAGTACGATTACCGACGGCAAAAGCGGCCTGATGATCGCTTTTCTTCATATACGGCGAGCCGCGGGAATTCTCTCCGTTGCCATATATGATCCTATCGCCCGGAGGCCTCAGATCTGATCGTCCTCCTTCCAGTCAATCAAGGACCCGGGGGTTGGACGGTCGCGAAGGCGTCCCTTGCTGCTGTTTCACCGTTGGAGCGGGTGATGCTTCAGCGTCCAGCCTCTTCGGCGCGGCAACAGGGGTTAAAAGCCTGCCCGCCAGATCGGGATAGGGCTGAGATGAGAAACCCCTCGTCTTCGGCGATTTCGGAAGTTTGGCCTCATCCAGCTTCAGGATATAGGCCAGTTTCTTCCGATCCGCATACAGGGGCGCCCACAAGTCGGGGAAATCCGTAATGTAGAATGACACGAAATTGCTTCCCTCAGGCATTAGCCCCCCCTGCTCCAGGAGGTAGTCATAGGTTTTGGCATCCGCCGCGGCGCCGGCCATGACCAGCGCCTTCAGGGCCGGGGAGATCTTGGCGGCAGTGTTCCATTTCATTGCAAGCGGGTATTGCTTCTTCAGCTTCATGACCTCCTCCGCAACCTCGAGCGCCAGTTGAGGATGCCCCGTATTGACAGCCAGCATTCCGTATTCCATCAGACGCCGGAGTGCTATCGCGAGGTTTGTATTGTCAACAAATCCGGCGATCGTGCGGGCTGAAAGCCGGATCTGCCTGCCTTCACGCTGGACGACATAGGTGACCTCACTGCCGATAGGGATGTCGCGGGTAGAGACGTCGTCCACGGAAGCTGCGGGTCTGACGTTGAAAAGCTTGATGATGTCTCCTTTCCGGAGCCCCGATCTTGCTGCCGGCCCTTCGGGATTTACGGACGTCACAATGATTCCTCCCTCGCCTTTGTCGACGCCGAATCCGATCCAAGATCTTTTTTCTGCCTTCAGGAGGATGTCTTTATGGAAGAGAAGCAACGAGCCGACGTCCTTGAGGGGCAGACCCCGCGTCCAGAAATCGGCATACGCCTTTGAGTGCTGTAAATCCTGTTGCAGAGGAGAGAGGTTTATGGCTTCCTCAATCTTCCGGACTGCCGCCGAATGGAACCCGGCGGCGAGAAGCTCTCTTCCCTCGTCCAATGCTGCAGCTGCCCGAATCATTTCCGGGGTGGCCGCCTTCATTGTGTACACCTTTTTGTCAACCAGGGCGTACCAGGCGCCGGCCTGCTGAACGAAGACCACAGAGGGTCCTGCTTTTTGGCTGGCAAACCGTTTTTCCTGAACGTGAACAAGCTTTTTCCCTTTGAGAATCACGTATTCTTCCAGGCAATTGCTCCAGGCTTTCAGGATGCTGTTGTCCGGGCCGAAGGCAATGGCTAGGCCCCCCACGGCGAATCCGGGAGGTGTTTTCATCTCCTTCCAGGTGGTCGTATCGAGAATCTTGAATTGTCCGCGTAACCCTCCCCATACGGCCGCAAGCGAACCGTCGCGATTGAGATACAGCCCTTCTGCCTTGTCCAGGTTGCGGACCAGCGAAAAATTCTTCGCGTCGAAGAGCCATGCCGTTCCGTTCGAGCACCACGCCCCCAGATAGCGATCGGACAGTTTCAACTGCTGCAGGACGCTCTCTTTCCCGTGGCAGCTGTCGTGCATGGCGGGCACGGGGATCTTTTTCCCCGTTGTGATGGAGTATGCCTCCGTTACGCTATCCATGACCTGTCTGCCTCCCTCGTCCCGGCGACGATAGGTTGTCCCTACCAGGGTCTTGTTGTCCGGCATGATCTGCATGGCCGTGCTGGACATGTAGACGGGAAACGTCCGGATGATCTTTCCGTCGCTTGTCTGCACGATGGATACACGCGCTTTTGAAGTGTCTATCAACCCTTTCCCGTCCCAGGGGCAATTGCAAACGGCGATGCAATTGCCGTCCGGGGAGACGGTCATCGCCCGCATCGATTCGCGAATATCGCGGTCCAGGGGATGTCTGACAAAACCGTTCTCTTTTCCGTCGAATCTCCAGAGTTCGAAGTCATCAACGGTTGTTCCGGGTTTGGGCGATCGCGCCATTTTCGCCACCATCCAATTGCCGTCCCTGCTGAAGGTGTGGTTGATCCTCGTATATTTTTTCATGTTCGGGGAGGACATGAAATCTTCATATTTCACGCGAGCGGCCGCCTTCTCTGATTTATCCGTCCCCGCGAAAACCCGGTCGAAGAACGATGTCTCCCCATAGACGGCCTTTCCTCCCCCAAAGGGGAATGGCGACAGGAAACAGGCAACCGCCAGCACGGCAACGATTGGCAAGCACCGGAAGCGCTCCGGTTTCACGAATGCAGTTTTCCATAAGCCTGAAATCATTGCTCTGAAACATCCATGGGAATTCGAAATAAACGTCATGATACCTCCTTGTGGAACTCGATGACCTGTCTTTAGCGAGGTACACCGGTGTCATAGGTTACAAGCGGCCTGCCCTCCAACCCTTTCCCGATATGGCCGGACACATTGTATCTGGTTCTGGGAAAAACATCGCGGTATCCCCCCCGGTTTATCTCACCCGCTATTTCCTGCGCTTTCCGCTGATCCAGGGTACCGTACGCCTTGGTGACAGAAAAATAGTGGCCCGGCGCGGCAGTATTGGGAGCCGAAAAACCGGTGGGCGGCGGCCTGTTCCCGGTAACAATCCGGGCACTGGCCCTTGTTTTCTTTGTCTGCTTATCGAATACGGAAGTCAAAACGACCCAGTAAACCGTTCTGGTCCGGTCTAGCTCCCGAACGGCGGAAGCCTGGGAGGAATGGTTTTGAGTTCTCTGCCTGTCCCGATAGGCCGTCGCCTGGGCATGAGAAATCAGCCCCTGACGGGTCAGGTGGTCGATCATCTTTGTCGGGCAGTCCCCTCTCAAGCCGTGGCTCATTATGGCGTCATACAGAGCCCTCTGTGCGAATACCCGTTCTTGTTCGGTAGAAAAGTCGGCAAGACGCCGGGCGTTCATTCTACCGAGGGCGGCATAATCCACCGATTTCATGCCGAGGAGTTGTCGCCGAAACTGGTCGTAAAGCCGCGGTTCGCTGCTTCTGAGACAGGAATGGATGGTCCTGTTCATGATGTTGTTGACGACCCACTCCCAATGCTGTCTGCCCACGGCCGCGTAGTCGATTCCGGGTGCCGGTGCCGGCCGCTTCGGCTGGGGAGAAGGACCACTCTTGATCCCTGAGTACGAAGGAGAGGCACGGATCGGAGATGGCGTGCGTACCGGGGGCGGAGAAACGGGCGTTATGGGTGTCGGCACCGCAGGTTGCGCATCGGCATATTGTTTTCCCGACGGCTCGATGAGGATTGCGGCCTGCGCCGAAGCGCTATTGCCGCCGGCATCGGTTACTTTCACGATCAGATTTCCCGACTCCGCGTATTCCACAGCAATGCCGCCCACGGTTCCATGCAGCGACCCGGCTGTGTGGCCTACGCTGAGACCTTTTCCGGAGGCGCGCGCATCCACGACGAACGGTCCTTTGAAGCCCTTGGGCACGGTAATGGAAAATGTCCTGTTCTCACCGCTCTTCATGCTCTTCGGGACATTCAGGATCAGGCGGTGAGCTTCCCTTGTAAAGGTGGTGCGGGCCATATGCCGCTGGCCGTTTTTGGCGATGATCAATGCCTCAAAGATGATCTCTTCACCGGCGGGTATCTTTCCGGCCGGAACAGCCAGACCCGCCCGATAAGGTGGTGTCTCGCCGGGACGGGGCCGTTCCATGGAAACAATTTCAATCGTTTGACCCTTTGCATCTTTTGCCGTCAGGGTAAGGGTTGCCTTGCTGACGCCCCGTCCGATCGTGTAGTGGGCATAGAGCAGAGGCTCCCGATCGGGCGGGAAAAGTGCCTTGTGTTTTTGATCGTCAGGGCTGTCCGTTGCAAGGACCCTGTCGATCCTCACAGCCTGAGCGATTCTGAATCGTGAGACGGCGTTCACCTTCACGCCGGGGACGGCATTGAATACATGGGTCAGTCCGACCGAGTATTCCCCGTCTGCCAGGTTATCCAACCTGATCTTAAAACGGTGGTTCTTTATCGCCCCCGATTCATACACCTGCTCCTGCTTCCCGAGGCCCGGCACCGGCTTCCCGCTCCCGTCGTATACCTGCCAGAAGAGCTGCGCCGGTTCCGGTTTTCCCGCAGGGTGTTTCAAATCTGCCTGAAAGGCGAGGACATCACCGTTCTGGACCGAAGCGGGAAGCGGCGGCCCGTCGTAGTCGTTGAGGGAGGCGCGAACCTGAAAGGGGTCCATGGCGATGACGTTTGTGACCAGGCGAAAAGAGGCGCCCTGGTGGGCGATGATCTTCCGGGTCTTCCCCGATGTATCTACGAGGCGCACGGCAATGGTGTAAGCAGCCGGCGCCATGCCGGTGGTATCGAAGCGCAGCAGGTTCGCTTTGGGATCATCGCCCGTTACGGTTTTGTAGTTCTCCCCGTTTACGAGCCACTGCACCTCATGGGTCCTGCCCCACTTGCCCGACTTTTGAGATTGAAAGGCCAGAATGTCTCCGATTCTGGCGGCCCCTTTCAGTACCGGGCCTTCAAATGAATTCAGGGTGGCCCTGATCGGCCCGAGAGCAATCTGGTCGGATTCGGCAACCTGGAAGACATAGGTCCGGAAATCCATTTGCAATTTCGATTTGGCATCGAACATCCGGAAGGTGACCGTGTGATCGCCGGCCGTGACATTTTCGCATCTGTATGTGAGGCGATTCGCCCGGTCTAAGCTTGCCGGCATGGACGAGGTCTCGGCCAGCTTCTGTTTCTTCGGCCCCGAGATCTCCCATTTGGCCTCATAACGATCGGTCCATTTTTTATCTCTGGCAATCTGGAACGTCAGCAGATCGCCTTCTTTGGCCGTTTCCCCGTAGAGAAGTCTGCCCGTGAAGGTGTCGCGACGTGCGAAGATTATGTCGAGATCGATGTCCCCGGCACGGGCGGTGATCCCCTCAAATTTCAGCCCCTGCAGGTGAACCGAAGCCTCGCGGATCGAATCTTCCCGCCAGTTTTTCCAGACGGTACCCCCTGCCTTCGCCCCCTCGACCGCGGCATCCTTGCCCAGGACCAGGGGGTCGATCGTCATGGATGCAACGGCGCGCCAGGTCACCTTGCCCGTCACCCGCAGAAAGCTCGCCACGGGGTTGACGGTCTGGCCTTTGCGTATCTGCTCCAGGATATATTGTTTTTCTTCCTCATCAACGGTCCATCCCTGCTCCAGGGCGTCGATGACGGGAATGGGGGCCAGCTCGATGGCGGCCACCAACGCCTTTTTGGTGACCTTTACCGCTTCACTGTCCCGCTCCGAAATATTGAAGAACAGGTGCTGACCCTGCTCAGCCTTCTTCAGTTGATCGGCGATGCTCAGCAGGTCTCCTGAATAGGCCGCTATGCTTCCCATCTTTTGGAGCCTGGCAGGGGTTTCGACTGCTGTCGGTTTCTGCCTGCCACCGGTATCGGATGATCTCTTCATCTCCGCAGTGATTTCTCTGACCAGTCTGTCCGGCGCTCCGGTTTCCCGCATCCGGGCAATGATCTCTCCCTTCTGGCTCGGGGTCATCCCTTCGGTCTTTTTCAGGATTCGGTCCCGGTACGCTCCGCTATTTTCCGGGTGCCTGCCGGCCATATCCCCCAAAACGCGCACTTCGTTGAGGGTGTCGAGATAGGCGAGGTGGGACGACGCGGCTTCTGCCGTGGCCGACTTGATCTGCTGCTGCTTCTGGGATACGGTTTCGGAGGACGCCCTTGTCTTGCCCTCCGCCGGAAGGCTGGATTGCTGCGGCCGGATAATATCCTCCAGACCGGCCTGTCTGGCCAACTCCAACGTGGCGTTCTGGGCCCGGTCGTGATACTTGCTTTTCTGGGCCTGCTTCTGCTGAAGACGCGCCTCCATATCGAGGCGTTTCTGCTGGGCATCCAGCGGCTCTTTTTTCTCATCCGGATACCGTTTCCGCTGATCCCGGAGCTCCCGTGAAATCGGCTCAATCTCGCGGGTCTTTTTCTGTATGAAATCATCCATCTCGTCCTTGTACGCCATAATCTCGTCAAAGCCCGGCGTTTCTCCGGACCGCGATTTGGCCTCATACATCGCCGCGCCTCGCCGCTTGTAGGCGTCGTTGTTGAGCCCGGCGATTCTTTCGAAATCCGCCGCGTTTACCCCCCTGGGATCGGCCATGAAATCCACATCGTTCTTCCTGGCGTAATCGATCTTTTCCGGGTCGACGCCATGCTCTTCGAGAAATGCATTCACTTTCCGGTTGTAGGACTCCTGAATGGTTTTGACCTGTTCCGGAGAGTCCGCCTGCACGATATAGTCGGAGTCCGTGCCGGCATCGAAAGGCCTGTTCCTTTCCCGCCGCTGGGGATTCATCCTGGCTCCATTCTCGGCAGCCGCCTGCCTTGCGATCTCCAGATTCTTTTCGGAGTAGTAATGCTGGCATTTCTGATAGACTTCATCGGTCATCGAGTGGCGCACCTTCTGGCCATTGACCAATTCCGTGATTGAAAAATCTTTCATCCGCATGCGGTTGATCTCGGCGTTGTGCTTGAAGACCAGTGCCTCCTGCTTCTTCGAAGCCGTTCCCGCGCTCACGGCCTCCGCCGCCTTCATCAATTCCAGGGTCCAGCAGAACGCGGGAGGGGAAGTGGCGGCAATGAGAAGACCGACCAATAAGAACCGTTTCAGCAGACCGGCGATCCGTTTCACTGACTTCCTCCCTTATCCCATTCGTTCAGCAGATCCCGCCCGTATGTCCTTTCGGCGTCCGGACCTGTTTTGAGTGAAATGACCCGCTGCAGCTCCTTCTTGGCGAGGACTGTCTGGTTGTCGCTCTTCAGAAGCACGGCCAGAGAGGTGGCGATTGCCACTGACCGGGGATATTGTAAGGACAGGTTCTTGAAATATGTTATCCCCTCCTTTATCCGATGATCCGCCACGTAGCAGAGCGCTAGAGGCGCTACCACCAGACCGGTTGCCTTTTGAGGTTCTTTTTCGATCAAAAGGCGGTACTGCTCCGCGGCGAGCAGGAATTTCCCCTGCTCCTGAAGGACCCGGGCCAGCAACAACCGGGCCCGCCCATGATCGGGGTTAAGCTCCACGGCGTGGATAAGGCTTTCCGTTGCCTTTGCCATGGACAGGGCGTCGGAATTGAGGGCGGCATAGAGAATCCCCCGGAGAAACCAGTACTCGCCCCGTTCGGTATTGATGGCTATGGCCGAGTCGACATGAAAAAGGGCATTGTGGAAATAGACGGGAAGCCCGGACTGACTCCACTTTTCATAGTCCTGGGCCGCACACCGGTATAGATAAGAGGCATAATCTTCTAAGCCGCCTTTGGCGGCATGGATTTCAACACCGCCCGGAGCGCCTTGACCCGCTCTCCTGCTGATCCCCTGCGGCATCTGATCCCCTGCGGCATCGTGAACGAGAACACCGGTCGTCATCAAAAGAAAGACGATCAGCATTATATGGAGCGGATTAGTCCCTCGCAGAGAAAACGCCTTATCGATACTCTCGCCTTGCAGGAAAGGTATTTTCGTTCGGCCGAATATCGAAATTCTTTGCATAATCATATCGGTGCCTCCGACTCTTTTAATACCGACGATTCGCAATCGCCATCATCAGGATTCATCCATCGGTCGCCCCCACATCTGTCCAGAATAAATTTTGAAGAGGAACCCCGAGCGGGTAGAATTAGTTTCGACGAAGAATCAAATAATACCTGCATGGAGGAATCCACGTCAATAGCTTTAAGCAGTATGTTCAGTCAAGCGCTGCGAATATTCTCGAAGAAGGATTTCTGTTCAGCGGTGAAGGATACCGGGGCAGAAAAGGGGGGGCAAAGGGGTTCTCCTCATGGGACCAGTTTGTTTCCATACTTTTGCCAGGCCCGCTCCCGGCATGAAACCTGTTCTGTGGAGCAATTGACAAATTCAGGAGGATAATCTACAATGTGCACGACAGTACATAAGTACAACTTTCCAGAAAGGAGAACTTGCATGCCGTTCGCGAGGGTTCTGAGAAAAGGGCAGATGACTCTTCCCAAGAAAGTCAGGGACGTCCTGAAGGTCAGCGAAGGCGATGTCATCGATTTCGAGATTACCGGATCAACGGTGATCATGAGGCACAAGGTCCTTGTCGAAAAGGAAAAGAGCGAGTTCTTCGCCAATCTCAGCAGAATGCACGAGAAGATAGGGGATGTCGATCCCGCAATTGTAGAAAAGGCAATTGAGGAAGCGATCCGGGATGTCAGAAGGCAGGCGAAGACAAAGAAGAAATGATCAGGGTTGTCCTCGACACCAACGTTATAGTCAGTGCCTATTTGACACGCAATTCGAAGGCCGAAAAGATACTATCACTTGCCGGGATGGGGGTTATAGACATATTCCTTTCCGGGCACATACTTGTTGAACTTGAGAGAACGCTCCTGAGCCCGAAACTGACGAGGATCCACAGGGACACAGCACGGCAGATCCGCCATTCCATCGAACTCCTGAAAAGATTTGTGACGATCACTCCAGGCGTAATCGAGGTGGACGCCGTGAAGGACGACCCGGATGACAACAAGATCCTCGCCTGCGCCATTGAGGCTCACGCAGATTTCATCATATCAGGGGACCATCACCTTACCGACCTGAGAAGATACAAAGACATCCCAATCGTAAACCCCGACACATTTCTGAAACACATGGAAAATCAAGCGTGAGGGTGTGAAACGGGTCCCTGCCGTTTTCACACGTATTCGTGAACCAACTTTTCCTGCTCCGGTGTTTCGACAGCGCCGGGAATGTACCTTCTCGTCCATGCAATCGCCTCTTTCCCCGTCATACCGAAGACCCTCCTCGCCATACAGGCCATGAACGTCCCCGTCCTGCCCTGCCCCGCGGAACAGTGGACAACGACATTCCTGCCGGATTCGGCACACGCTATTACCCTTGCAATAACATCAGCCAAAGCCTCAACTCTGGGCGCCGCATAATCCTCAATAGGCAAGGCTACGACATCAAATCCCATCTCCACATAAAGCCGATGCAGGTTCCTGTTTGCCTTCTCCTTACATTCTTCCACACTGACAAGGGGAACCACAACGGAGATGTCGTTCTTCACGTATTCGTCAAACACCACACTCTGAGGATCATACGTCCCGAAAGGCATGGGGCTTCGGAATATCTTTCCTTTGAGGGCAAAAGGCAGTTCGGTCATATCCACCTTCAGGTCATTATATCAGTTTGAAGCCGCAATATCCCTTCGCCGAAAACGTTGCTTCCCTCCCAAGCTCCCTCAAGCGTGGTCTTCGACCATGCTCGAAGTCGCGAGTCGGGAAAAGCTCATTCGGCACAGAGTGAAGAGGCGTGTTGTTGCAGGATTCATGCTAAAAAGAACATATATACCGGGACCCGCCTGGATGTGTTGTAACCAATAAGAAATATGGACGAACGTGCAGAGGGGTCCGGAGTTTCTTACTTTCTTAACGTCCCCTCCTTTCCCCGACACCATAAGCTCCGTCAAGGTTTTTCGCGATTAGGCGGGATAATAAAGACGCTGATATTTCATGGAAACCCGCTTCACAGCAATGCTGATTATTCTGTCTGAGAGACCATCCGCAGTAATGCGCGTGCCGCTTCTTCCGGACCTTTTTGTTCCCACCCCACAATTCCAAGTCTCGTCCGCAATTGCCCGACAAAGATATCCTCATTAAAAAAGGCCTCAAAAACCCGTTTCGCAATCTCCTCGTGGATGGCCCTATATTGAATAGCCCCGAAAACGTTAACAAAATAGGTATGTACCAGGCCTGTGGACGTTGTGGTACCCTTGCTCATTGCTGTTCCTTCCCGGAATGTGTGTAGTGCTGTCTCAGGAGTTGCCAATCGTTCGATAATCGGATGCTCTTCATCAATTTCCTCATAATTATTTGCGTACAGCACCATATCAACAGAATAACCTTTTATCACCTGTTCATAAGTGGTCACCGGCAACACAATTCGAGCATTCACCTGGCTGGGGTTCATAATAATTGAGCGATCAAGCTGCCCGAACGCATAGCCTGGCTGCAAATCGTCCAATCTAACGAATGCACCGATTTCCGTACCATAGCCAATCACTTTCCCCTCTTGATCGATATCGAGTGATCCCATATCGTCGGCAATAATTGTCATTTCCTCGATTTGGTCTTCTCCGATGATCCTGAACGCTTCGAGCGTCTCGGATTTTCCTGTTCCCGTATCACCTATGATCAACAGCGTAAAGAGGCGATCACCTTTTGTCATTATCCTGACCATTGCGCCGTGATAAGGCATTTTCCCAAGTTTCATCATCTTAATGTTATGGAGTGTCAAAACCATTTTTTTGAGATACCCGAAATATCCAAAGAGATCATTATTCGGACAGGCTGCCGCGATCATGCCATGCTCTATATCGTCATAGAATACGGTCGGCATGGACGCAAGAGCGTCAAGCACCGTTCCGGGTACCCCAAAAAGATAGACCCCATCAACCGGGCGATCCAGAAATTCGTCATCAGCCAATTCAAATAAATTGCACAATGACAGGCCGAGTTCATAGAATTTCTCATGCACGTAAACAAGAATCAGGAGCGGACCAACCTTTGCAGGATAGCAAAGCCACTCGTGAGGCATCACCTCAATCTGCTCCAGGGGGTTTTGAGGAATCCGTTCAAATTTACCCGTCCGCTTATTCATTGGGGGATTGAGCAACAACGGCGGATACAACATAATCTGCCTGATCACAGGAATACCCTGTAACTTCTGATAACTTCCTCCAGGTAATGCCATATCTTTTGGCAGAGCAATTACCGCCACTTCCGCGCCTGCCCGCACCTGACGGTAGGTATTGGGGTGTTGACCGGTAATATTCTCTTCAATATCCCGATAGGTTTGTCGCACCAAATGCGTCAAGGATTCAATTGTCGAGCTAAAGGTTCGGTATGGGCGTCTGTCTAAATGATCTCCCGTTGAATCACAGACAATAAACCGTTCGAATTCTCTCCAATAATTGCGGAGGTGAGGGGACGTTCTTAAGAAATTAAGTTATTGTTCATAACGCTTTGAAATCAAAGACAAGAGCACCGAATAGTTTCTTAATTTCTTAAGAACGTCCCCTCCGCTCCCTGTTGCAAGGGGAGCGTACTCATCGGGGATAAGGAACACGGCCGGGAGGATCCTCACGCTCCAGGAGGAGAAGACGAGGGTCGAGAAACAGATGGAAAACCTCCTCGCCGAGGTCCCTGAGTC
>JAQVWF010000046.1 GCA_028698615.1 Syntrophorhabdaceae bacterium | reverse complement strand
TCGGGATGACTGGATTTGAACCAGCGGCCTCTTGCTCCCGAAGCAAGCGCTCTACACCATGCTGAGCTACATCCCGTAGGCATTAAAATACCAGACTTGCCGGAAAATATCCATTGATTTTTCAAGGTTGTCATGATACTAATCAAACTTTATCAGGGGGGTTTGAAGCTATGGACAGGAAGCCGGTGAAGGTCACGGACCTCACATTGAGGGACGGTCATCAGTCTCTTTTTGCCACCAGGATGAGAACGGAAGATATGCTGCCCATTGCCGAAAAAATGGATTCCGTTGGTTTCCATTCGATGGAGGTCTGGGGCGGGGCGACCTTTGACGTGATGACCCGTTTTCTTGACGAAGACCCGTGGGAGAGGGTGAGGCTTCTCAAGGAGAAGATGCCCAATACGAAGCTCCAGATGCTCCTTCGGGGGCAGAACCTCGTGGGGTACAGGAATTATGCCGACGATGTAGTTGAGGCCTTCATCGGAAAGTGCTGTGACGTGGGGATAGACATATTCCGTGTCTTCGATGCGCTCAACGACGAACGCAATTTCATTGCCCCATTCAGGGCGATCAAGAGCCGCGGCAGGCACATCCAGGGGTCCATATCATATTCTTTGACGGAGGAAAGGCTTGGAGGCCCCATATTCAATATCGAATACTTTGTCGATAAGGCCAGGAAGATCGAGGATATGGGGGCCGATTCGCTGTGTATCAAGGACATGGCCGGGATCATCTCGCCCTACGATGCGTACGACCTCGTAGCGCGGCTGAAGGAGAGCATTTCGATCCCCGTCCACCTGCACACGCACTATACCAGCGGAATGGCCTCGATGTCGCTTCTCAAGGCAATAGAAGCCGGCGCCGACGGCATAGACACCTGCCTTGCGCCATTTGCCCTGCGTTCCTCCCATTCAGCCTCGGAGCCTTTTGTTGTCGCGTTGAAGGGAACCCCCCACGATCCCGGGCTGGACCTGGAGAAGATGTCCGAGATAGACCGTTACCTTGAAGAGATCATCCCCGAAAAGCTTCTGTCCTTTTCCGACCGCACGCGCTTCGCTGTTATAGATATTGGGGTGATCATGCACCAGATCCCGGGCGGCATGATATCGAACCTCATGAGCCAGTTGAGCCAGGCAAAGGCCCTCGGGAGGCTTCTGGAGGTCTACCATGAGATACCGAGGACGAGAGAGGACATGGGCTTTCCTCCGCTGGTTACGCCGACAAGCCAGATCGTCGGCGTTCAGGCTGTCTTCAACGTTATCGCGGGCCGTTACAAAATGATCTCCAATGAGGTGAAGGACTATTTCTACGGCCTTTACGGCAGACCGCCTGCCCCGGTGAACGAAGAGGTGAAGGCAAAGGCGCTGAAGGGCTATCCCCGCGGGGCGGTGTCCATCGACGTGCGCCCTGGCGATATCCTGGAGCCCGAACTTCCCGCGGCTATCGAGGCCGTTAAGGGCCTGTCGAAAGACATGGGCGACATCCTCATCTATGCACTCTATCCCATGACAGGCCTTGAGTTTTTGAAGAAGAAGCATGAAAGACAAGGGAAGGGGCACGGGGTTCAGGATGCAGGTCCCGGGGTTTCGTCGGACAGTCCATGATCCATCGTTCCGGTGTTCCTCCTCTTCTTGTTGAAAACCTTCTCCCCTGATGTTATCCTACCTCTCATGAAAGAACTGCTTGTAGCCGTCGGGTCAAAGGAGAACATTATTGAAGATATTCACCTTCTTTCGCGCCGCTACCACGAGCACCCCGGGCTTGTCATCGCCCAGGGGAAGGACATGAGGCAGGTCGTCATAGAGAGTGCATCCAACCTTTTTCTTGCCGACAACATGGTGATCGCCATCGTAGATCCGTCACTGGCGGATGCTGCGGCATTAAGGACCCATCTGGATGCTTTGAAGGATAGAGCCGGAGTCATTGTCTATCTCACGACGGAAGCGAAGGATGTGCGTGAGGCCCTGGGAGGACAAGAAGTCGTTCTTGAAAAGGACAGGGACAAGAGGATCAAGGAAAGGGTCCGCACTGCCCTCAAACGCAATGGCAAGAAAATGACCGACAAGGCGTTTGCCCTTTTGACATCGAGGATAAGGGATGAATCCATACTGGACCAGGAAGTCTTGAAGCTGATAGGATATGTGGGTGACAAGACAACCATCGATTCGCGGGACATCAACGCCGTCGTCACCGAGACGCATGAGGAGAGCCTCATGGCCCTTTTTGATGCCTTCTCACGGATGGACAAGAAGGATATCCTCGATATCTTCGAGACCCTCGTGGAGAACGGTCAGCACATTCTTGCGATACACAGCTATCTGGTGAACCAGATGCGTCTTCTGATGCAGGCAAAGGACCTCGAACCTTTTGTTGCTGATGCACGCGCGTATCCGGCCTTTGCCGCCGTATTCAAGCGGTGGAAGGAGAGAACGGGCGTCGAGACATCAGGTAAAAAGCGTTACCTGCCCTTTCAGCATCCCTATTACGCCTTTAAACTCTCTGGTACATCACGAAAGATCTCCCGAGGGAGTCTTGTCGAGTTTTATGAATTCCTGAGCTCTCTTGACGTGAAGATCAAGACGGGGACAAAACATGACCGCACGCTCATGGAGTACGGGCTTCTGAAGGTCTAGACCTCCGATGGTCTTTCTGCACATCCTCCTTTTCCTGATGACAATAGCATCGACGATACTCGTCGGCGGCTTTCTGTACAGTTTTGCCATTATGACAATCCTCCTGTGCCACGAGCTTGGTCATTATTTTATGAGCAGGCATTACGGCATTCCAAGCACGCTTCCCTATTTCATACCCTTGCCCCTGCCCCCCTTTGGGACCTTCGGTGCCCTGATAAAGATGAAAGGGGTGATCATCAACAGGAACGCGCTCTTCGATGTGGGCGTCGCCGGTCCTCTCTGCGGTTTCGTGGTGGCCCTGCCTTTCATCGTCGCCGGCATAAAGATGTCGACCGTGATGCCTGTTGCCGGGATACCGGGCGCGAGTTACATGCAGCTCGGAGACCCCCTTCTGTTCAGGGTGCTCCAGTCGTTGCTTGTCGGCGATATCCCAGAGGGGCACGACCTCGTTCTGCATCCTTTCGCATATGCCGGCTGGGTAGGGCTTTTCATTACATCCCTCAATCTTTTGCCCGTTGGGCAGCTTGACGGAGGCCACGTGATATATGCCATCTTCGGTGAAAAGAGCAGGTGGGTCTACCGGGCTGTCATCCTGGGCCTGGGTGTGCTGGCGGCCCTTGCGAATATCGGATGGCTTACTCTTGTCATTCTCCTTATCATCTTTGGCATGCGCCACCCCAGGCCTTTTGACGATGAAACCAGGCTTGATGGAGCAAGAAAGAAGATCGCGCTCATCGTTCTGGCTGTTTTCATCCTTTCCTTTATTCCATCACCTTTCCCCGAAATGAATATTGTCAACATAATCGAGAAAGGATTCTAAGAACCAAACTGGGCCCAACATTAGTCTTTGTCCCGTATGCCCGCAGGTCCCTGTGCCCGTCCGGGCAAAAAAAAGCCGCAGGGCAACCTGCGGCTTTGTTCGTTCCAGTCTTCTCCTAAAAAACAGGCCGTATGCTCCTTGCCGGTTGCAGATCGGTGCATGCCATGACCTCGGACTGGTCGATGGCCTCGGCAAGACTCATCTTGCCCTGGAGATATGCCTGTGCGGCGCTTTCGGGGAAGAAGATGTATACATATTCGATATGGCCCCCGTATGTGTCGCACTGGGAATGGTCTCTGACTGCCCAGTAGATGCCGAATGCAAGGCCTTCGATGTCATCGCCGTCGAGGTCGCTGCTCTTGACCGTCTTTATGTGTTTTGGCACGAAATCCCGGATCACCCTGGCGATACGTTCATCGGGTTTCGTCGTGTTAACGTCGAAGGAAGCCTCTTTCGGTCTTACATAAACCATGAGATAATGCAGTTTTTGGCTGTCGAAGTCCTCAAGGGTGGTAACACCGATGCCTTCCTGATAGATGCCCACGTTATGCGAGCTGTACCGGGCATAGATATCCTTGAACAGGGCGGCGTTCTTGTCAAAAACGGCCTGTACGTGCTTTTCGTTATAAGCCCTTTTGACGCTGTCCGTTTCGTCTTTGGCGACATAGGTCGGGCCGGGTGTGCATGAGCACAGAGAAAAAGCCAGAAGCGCTGTGATGATGATTATGTTTCTCATTTCCTTTCTTTCTCCTCTTGTTTTAGCATTGCCACAAGCTCAGTAAGTTCTTCCCGAATTTCATTCAGTACACGTTTGTGATTTGCGAGATATTGTTTTGCACCGTCGATGGTAAATCTTTTCTCGTGAAGCAGTTTCTTAATGGTGAAGATGATCTCGAGATCTTTCTTTTTGTATAGCCTCTGTCCGGTAGGACTCTTGACGGGCTTGATGTCCTTGAATTCCTGTTCCCAGTAGCGAAGGACGTGAGGCTTCAGCCCTGTTAATGTGCAGACTTCCTTGATACGGTAAAAGACCCTGTCGGGTATTTCTCTTCCGTTCATTCCTGCCTTCTGCTGTCGTTGATTTCGTCCTTCAGCACCTGGCTCAGCCTGAAGCTCAGCACCTTGCGCTCCGTTATTTTGATCTCTTCACCGGTCTGCGGGTTCCGTCCGCGGCGAGCCTTCTTTTTTCTGACGAAGAAGTTGCCGAAACCCGAAATCTTTACGTTCTCATCTGTAGCGAGAGTGTCTTTTATGATCTCGAAAAACCGATCCACGATATGCGCGCACTCCCGTTTAGAGAATCCGAGCTTTTCGTAAAGATCGGTTACAATATCAATTTTCGTCATACCTCCTCCTTATGCCCTTAACGAAATTCCGTCAATATTGGTCAGCTTGCCGATGATTGTTTCCTGCAAGGCATTGACACGTTCATCAGTAAGAGTATCCTCATATGATTGGAATACCACTCGAATCGATACACTCCGCATCTCCTTCCGGAACATATCAAATATCCCCACGGAAACGATAAGGGGTGAGATGTCCTTGATCTTCTCAACAAGCGTAGCTATTGGCACCCTGTCATCCACGAAGAACGAAAAATCCCTTGTTACCTGTGGATAACGGGGTATCGGCTTGTACTGAAGTGTCAAGTTCCCTTTTTCTAAGATTATATCAAATCGTAACTCAGCGCAATAAATAGTTTGTTCGATCTCGTAGAGCCTGAGAATATCGTCTCCGATAGCTCCGGCCCACCCCGCCTTGACGCCGTCGATCATGATGTCGGCGCTGCGGCCGCGATCCAGAAAAGGCTCTGTGGTTGGAGCGGTCTGGAAGCTCACCCCAAGCCTCTCCATCAAGCCTTCTATTACGCCTTTGATGTCGAAAAAGTCATAATCGGTGTACTGTTCCTTCCACGAATACTCCTTCTGCCTGCCCGTTATGGCGAAACAGATGGCGGTGTGCTCTCGGATCCGCTCGTCTTCCTGAAAGAAGACCTTGCCCTTCTCGAAGAACCTGAGATTCTTTGTGCCCCTGTTGAGGTTGTAGGCCATGCACCTGAGAACGGAGGGCGTCATCATGGTCCTCATGACCCCCCAATCCCGGGAAATGGGGTTCATGATGGATACGTACCTGCTGCGCTCGTCGTCCTCGCGGATGAGGAAGTTCTCGATGTCCTTTGTGGAGAAGAAGGAGAAATTGATGATCTCGTAGAAACCCGTCCCCTGAGAATACTCCTTCAGCATCTTCACAAAGAGTTCCTTCCGGGTGATCATCTGGGGTTTGAGGACCGCCACGGGACTCGTGTCAGGGATGTGCTCGAATCCATGGACCCGTGATATCTCTTCGATGACATCGGCCGCTTCGCTGATGTCGTGCCTGAAGTTGGGCACGGATATGATGAAGCCGTTCTCATTCTCTTTCATGATGTGCAGGTCGATGGACCTCAACGCCCGCGTGATGGCGTCCCGGCTGATATGGGTTCCCAGGAGACCGTTGGTGTTGCTGTACGTGATATAGATCGTCCGAGGCTCGATCTTTTCAAAGATCTCCCGCCGGCCTTTCACCACGGTGCCGCCCGCCAGTTCATGCATGAGGTACATTGCCCTCTCAGCCGCATATCCGACGTTGTCGATATCGATACCCTTTTCAAACCTGAGGGATGCCTCGGACCTGATCCCCAGCCTTCTGGCCGTTGCCCGGATGGAAAAAGGATTGAAGTAGGCGCTCTCGAGGGCCATATTGCGTGTTGTGCCCGTGATCTCGGAGTTCTCGCCGCCCATAATACCGGCTATAGCCACGGGCCCCGATCCGTCACAGATGAGTATGTCGCCTGCTTCCACAGGCCGGTCGACGCTGTCCAGGGTACGGAAGGAGGATGGTCCATCGGCGACCTTCACCTCGATCCTCGACTCGGTAAGACGTTCATGGTCGAAGGCGTGGAGCGGCTGGCCCAGTTCGAGCATGACATAGTTGGTGACGTCGACTATGTTGTTAATGGGCCTCATACCGCATCGGGTGATCCTTCGCCTCATCCAGAAGGGGGAGGGTGCGATGGTTATTCCCTTAATGAGTTTGAGAACATAGCGGGGACATGCTGTGGTGTCGCCTATGCGCAGGGCGATCTCGTCTTCCACACTGCTGTCCGTGCCCGCCTCGAGTTCAAAGTTGGGGAGCTTCGCCTTTTGCCGCAATATGCTGGCCACTTCCCTTGCTATGCCGAGAACACTCAGACAATCGCCGCGGTTCGGCGGGACGCTTATGTCCAGTATGGTGTCGCAGGAAATGGGGAGATCGGCAAGGATGCTTCCGGGGCTGATATCATCAGGCAGGATGAAGATGCCGCCATGGTCATCGGAAAGGCCCAGTTCCTTTTCGGAACAGAGCATCCCCAGGGATTCGATTCCGCGCACCTTTCGCTTGCCAACAACAAGATCCTTGTCCAGAGCGGCGCCTACGGTAGCGAGCGGAACCCTGTCATTAACGGAAATGTTCGGTGCGCCGCATACCACTATCAGCTCTTCCGTGCCCGTGTTGACGGAGCAGACGGAAAGGTTATCGGCGTTGGGATGGTCATCGATCCTGGTGATGGTTGCCGCCACGACCCCGGTAAAGCGGGGCGTGAGCCTTTCGACGCCTTCCACTTCCAGCCCCCGCATGGTAAGGCGTTTCGCGAGCTCCTCGGGTTCTATATCAATGACAACGAATTCGTTCAGCCACTCGATGGGTACTCTCAATTAATCTCACCTCAGAACTGCGAAAGAAACCTGATGTCGTTATAGTAAAACTGACGAATGTCGTCGATGCCGTACCTGATCATGGCGATGCGCTCAACACCCATGCCGAAGGCAAAACCGGTGATCTCTTCCTGATCATATCCGACATTACGGAAGACCTGGGGATGTACCATTCCGGAACCGAGAATCTCCAGCCAGCCCGTGTCCTTGCAGACCCTGCAGCCCGCACCGCGGCATATCACGCAGCCGATGTCGACCTCAGCCGAAGGCTCGGTAAAGGGAAAATAGCTGGGACGGAACCTTAAGGGGATGTCGGGGCCGAACATCTCGTGGATGAATATGCTGAGAATCCCTTTCAGGTCCGAGAAACGCACATTCTTGTCGACCATCAGCCCTTCGACCTGGTGGAACATAGGCGTGTGGGAGATGTCGTTGTCGCAGCGGTAGACCGACCCCGGCGCGATGATCTTCACGGGCGGGAGCTGCGTCTCCATGGTTCGTATTTGCACCGGAGAGGTATGGGTTCTCAAGACGACGCCGGGCCGTATATAGAAAGTATCCTGCATGTCCCTCGCGGGATGGTCCGACGGGATGTTGAGGGCCTCGAAATTATAATATTCCGCCTCTATGTCGGGGCCTTCCGCAACCGCGAAACCGAGGGAGCCGAAGATCCTTATGATCTCTTCCAGCGTCAGGGTGATGGGATGCTTCTTACCGAAAAGCGGGGTTGTGCCCGGCATGGTGATATCGATGAGCGAGGCCTGCTCCCTCTTGTGCTTCTCTATTTCTTCAAAGTGCTTCTCGAGTTCGCTGACCTTCAGGTCCGCCCACGATTTGATCTCGTTGATCGCCTTGCCTGCGTCGCGTCGCTGGTCTTTGTCGAGGGTCTTGAGTTTGTCGATATGGTCGGCAAAGACCCCCTTCCTGCCGAGAAGCGACACCTTGACCCGCTTGAGATCCTCAATGTTCCCAATACGGGATATTTCACTTTCGATCTTTTCTCTCAGTCCGCTTATGTCCAATCGTCACCCTATTGCGTGACCACTGCCTTGACCTTCGCCACGACTTGCTCAAATCCCGCAGGATCGTTGACGGCCATGTCGGCGAGTGATTTCCGGTTAAGGGCGATGTTGGCGACCTTCAACCCGTTGATGAAGCGGTTGTACGGTATGCCATAGGAACGGCAGGCTGCATTGATGCGAACAATCCAGAGGGACCTGAAATCCCGTTTGCGCTCTTTTCGCCCGATGTATGCGTATTTGAGGGCCTTGAAGACGCTTCTTTTCGCGACGCTGTACACGTTTTTCCTGCGCTGCGTCATGCCTCTCGCAAGCTTGAATATCTTCTTTCTTCTTTGTCTCGCCTTGAATCCTCGTTTTGCCCTTGGCATGGTACTGTACCTCTCTCTACCTTTTCTATAAATAGGGTATTAATGACTTGATTCTCTTTGCATCGGCGGGATGGATCGTGTCCGCCTTTGAAAGCCGTCTCTTCATCTTCGGTGTTTTCGAAGAAAGAAGGTGACTGTGAAAGGCCTTGCCGCGCTTGATCTTACCGCCGGCCGTTACTTTCACGCGCTTCGCCAGCCCCCGATGGGTCTTTATCTTCGGCATTTGAACCTCCTTGGTATTACAGGGGGGCAAAAATCATTACAATATTTCTGCCGTCAAATCTGGATTTCTGTTCCAATTCCCCTACGTCTTTCAGTGATTCGATCACTTTTTGTGCCAGCTTTTCACCCATGTCGATGTGGAGTATCTCCCTTCCTCTGAACATGATGATGATTTTCAACTTATGGCCCTCTTCCAGAAAGTCTCTCAGATGCTTCATCTTGAACTGGAAGTCGTGTTCCTCGATCTTGAGTCCCAGCTTCATCTCCTTGATCTGGATCACGCTCTGTTTCTTGTTTGCTTCCTGGGCCTTTTTTGCCAGCTGATACTTGTACTTGCCGTAATCCATGATCTTGCAGACCGGCGGTGCGGATTTTCCCGACACCTCCACAAGATCAAGCTCACGTTCTTTGGCCATTCTTAAGGCATCTATGGTTGGAACGATGCCTAGCTGTTCCCCGTTTTCGTCTATGAGTCGTACCTCGCGAACCCGGATCTTTTCGTTGACACTGATGTCCTTGAAGTCTTTTCCCGCTATGAGGCTCACCTCCTGGTTATATTTTCATCCTTTACCCGGCCAACAAAATCCTCAAGCCCGATATCTTTTAGCTCACCGCCGTCGCGAACCCGGACGGTGAGAGTATTACTCTCCATTTCCTTCTTGCCCGCAATGACCATATAGGGGATTTTCTTTACCACACTTTCGCGGATTTTTAAACTTAGTTTTTCGTTCCTCAGGTCCTTTTCAACCCGGACACCCTCGCGGGCGAGCGTATCCGCTATATTTTTCACGTAGGGGGCCTGCTCGTCGGTGATGCTCATGACTACGACCTGGACAGGAGCGAGCCACACCGGGAACTTGCCTCCGTAGTGCTCTATGAGAACACCCATGAACCTCTCCAGGGCGCCGAGGATGACCCGGTGGAGCATGACGGGCCGCTTCCTGAGGCCGTCGGAATCGGTATAATGGAGGTCGAAACGTTCGGGAAGGGCAAAATCGCACTGGATCGTGGCACACTGCCACTTTCTTCCCAGGGCGTCCTTGAGCTTAATGTCGATCTTGGGACCGTAGAAGGCACCATCACCCTCGTTGAGGTCGTAGGGCAGGCCCTCGCTGTCGAGGACTTCCTTGAGCGCCCCTTCGGCCCTTTCCCAATCCTCATCGCTGCCGATTGATTTGGACGGCCTGGTACTGATCTCCATCTCGAACTGAAAACCGAAGATGGCCATGACATCCTGCACGAACCGGATGATCGCCAGGATCTCCTCGTGGAGCTGGTCGGGGCGAAGGAAGATATGGGCATCGTCCTGGGTGAATTCCCTGACCCTCATAAGCCCGTGAAGGACACCTGATTTTTCATGACGGCAGACAGTACCGAGTTCAAAATATCTGAGCGGCAGCTCACGATAGCTTCGTACCTGCGATTTATAGACCATGATATGGGAGAGGCAATTCATGGGCTTGATGCCGTATTCCACCTCATCGACTTTTGTGAAGTACATGTTTTCACGGTAGTTCTCGAAATGGCCGGACTTTTTCCACATGTCGAGTTTCAGAATGTGGGGTCCGACGACGAACTGGTAGCCTCTCTTGAGGTGCTCCCTGCGTTCGAAATCCTCGAGGAACCAGCGAAGAAGGGCGCCCTTGGGGTGATAGATGACGAGTCCCGCTCCGACCTCGTCGGATATGCTGAAAAGGTCAAGATCCTTCCCTATCCTTCTGTGATCCCGTTTTTTGACCTCTTCGAGGAAATTCAGGTGCTCCTTGAGTGCTTTCCGGTCGGCGAAGGCGGTGCCGTAGATGCGGGTCAGCATCTTGTTATGCTCGTCGCCCCGCCAGTATGCGCCTGCAAGGCTCAAGAGCTTGAAGGCCTTGATCCTGCCGGTGGACTCAAGATGAGGTCCCCGGCAGAGGTCGGTGAAGGGACCCTGAGTATATATGCTGACCTCGTCGTCTGCGATTGCTTCGAGAAGCTCCACCTTGTATGGCTCGCCCATTTCAGAGAACATGGCTATGGCATCCTGCCGCTTGATGATCTTGCGCTCAATAGGGATGTTCATGGCCGCGATCTCGTGCATGCGGTTTTCTATCTTTGCGAGATCCTCGTCCGTGAAGCCCGGCTCGTAGTCGAAATCATAATAGAATCCTGTTTCTATGGAAGGGCCGATGGCAACTCTGACCCCGGGATACAGATCCCTGACCGCCTGTGCCATAAGGTGAGACGCGCTGTGACGTATTATGTCGAGGTTTTCGTCCATTTTGCTATCCTTTGGTTATCCTCTTCCTTTTACACCAGACCTGAGCAACATTGTCTGAACAGAAAGATATTATTACCATTTTTGTGTTTCTCTTGTCAATTCTTATAGTTAAAAATGATGAGGAAAAATGATGAGACAGGAGACTTGGGACAACAGGGCGGAGGCATGGGCAGGGGAAAGGGATCAGGGGACAGAAGCGGATCGGTGAGGGGAAAGCCTTTAAATAGGTGCAATGCGAGCTATGTTAAACATTAAAGATCTATTTAGTAGATAAAAAGTGCCGCAGATAAACCAAACAGCGCTGGCACCCCCCCCGCCTTTCGCACCCTTCAGGCTACCCTCGTGAAACCTGAAATCGCCTTGTTCCTATTGGGCGTCTTTCAGGCTGCCCTTTCTCTTGTAGAGTTCTTCAAGAGGATTGATGTGCTCGCTGTCGATCGTCAGGTCCTTGACCTGCATCGGAATGAGCCTGACGGCGAGGGTGAGGATGGCGACGTTGCGCACCATCCGTTTCCCGTCGCGGGAGAAAAGGTACTTGATGATAGGGATCTTTGACAGAAAAGGAAAGCCGACCTGTTCCCTGTACTCGGCGTCGTTCACGAAGGTGCCTACGACGTATCGCGCGTTGTTCGCCTTGAGGACCCTGGTGGTGGCGAATGTCTTCGTCGTATACTCCGGCGCCGTTGTCGTCGCATTGTAGGTGTGATTTGCCGTCACGACGCTGATCTTAACGAGCACGTCGACGCGGACCTGGCTTTCCTGGGGCTTCTCTTTCCTGTAATCGATCATGGTGGGAATGACATCCACGCTGGTCTCGAGCTGCTGATAGGATGTCATGACGTTGTTGTTGAAGTCGGTGCTGAAGATGGGAACCTGCTGGATGTTGGTCAGGAGGGCCTTGGTGCCGTTGCGGGTGTAGACCTCGCTGGAGACGAGTACCTTGCTCCTGTCAAGGGCCTGGTTGAGCTGGGCGATCTTCGCGAAAGAGACGGAGTTGAGGTCCGCAGAGCCCGAGACCGAGTACTGGGACGGCTGGGACGACTGAAGGAGCATCCCGGCAGAGGTCGAGATCGTCGCCCCTATGATGTCCGGGCTCAGGGTAAGCCCTATGTTCATCGCGTCGTCGTCGCTCAGCTCGCGGAGACTGGCGGATATGACGATCATGTGCGACTGGGTCTGATCGGGTATGAATCGCTTCAAGAGGAGCAGCTTCTGATGCAGTTCCTCCTTTTCTCCCATGAGAATGAGCATGGGAGTGAAGCCGGCGGCGGAATAGACGATGCCCCGGACCTTGCCGAGGGCACCCGTCTGTTCAAGCTGCGAGATGAGATTGCGCATTGCCTCCGCGCTCTCCCTGTCGAAAAGTATGGTGGCAACGGTACCGTCGGGGCTGAGCCTGAAATCGAGGGGACTCGCCTCCGGCCGCAGTGGCGGCTCGGACGTGCCGGTGCCGGCTGTGCCAGCCTCTCCGCCACTCCCTATGCTTAGGGACGGTCTTGCAGGGTCCGGTGTCGTTCCTGCCTCACCGGACGTCTGTGACGGCGCTGCGGCCGCGCCCGTGCCGGAAGACTGCGGGAGAGGAATTATGGTGGGCGGCATCATCGGCCCTGCCT
Source organism: Syntrophorhabdaceae bacterium (assembly GCA_028698615.1). Classification (NCBI taxonomy): domain Bacteria; kingdom Pseudomonadati; phylum Thermodesulfobacteriota; class Syntrophorhabdia; order Syntrophorhabdales; family Syntrophorhabdaceae; species Syntrophorhabdaceae bacterium. Next base: position 4,308 of record JAQVWF010000046.1, on the reverse strand, counting down.
GGGCGCTTGCCTGGCAGAGTGCCTGTGAAATCAGCAGGAACCCTGCAAGGATCATGAAAAATGGGCGGTTTGTTCCCACGTGATATTCCCCGATTAAGATCAGGAAGCCGGTATCAAGGCGTCGATCTCGGCTTCCTGGTGATCATGCAATGCCAAAAAGAAAAAGCACCTGTTTCCCTATGGACAGAAAGTGACCTCATATGCGGTGGCTACGCATGAAAAGGTGCTGTTGTTGTCATCCTGCGGCCATGCGTATGCGTCGGGACATTTCCTCTTGAAGAAGTCCGAATAGGTCGTGGACTTGCAGTTGCCGGCATCGGAGCGGTTCACGGGGCCGAAATAGCTTCCCGTGCAGCAGTACTTCGAATTGGCCATTCTGTCCGCATGACCCGCGTCAAAGGCCTGGCAGGCACTGGTGCAGCCCACGAGGGTGCCTTTCGCGTCGCGGACCTTCAGGTCGTTGAGACAGTGGGTTTCGTCCTTCACACTGTTTTCCTGCGCAAAGTTAAAGGTACATGCCGATGCGCCGCAGCCATATTTGTCGGACCGGGGGTTTCTGATGATGGCGGTCGGTTTTATCCGTATCGGAAGGTTGAAGCCATCGACAAGACTCAGGTCATAGAAATCGTTGCCATTCTGGTCGAAACGGAATTCTGCGAGAGCCTTGGGAGGGGTTCCGCCGACGCCGGACTTGCAGTGCAGCTGGTCGCCGCATCCACCGGTTTCGCAGAGCCCGACGGTGCTGTTCTTGAAATCGCAGCCGGTGCGGGGATAAAAATTGCCGCTCCAAACCATGTTGTTGCCGCATCCCTTTTCGAGATTGACGGTGATGGTCTGACGGCCGCCCTGCTTGGCCAGCTTTTCGCCGCCGTTGCCGGGCATGGCGAAGAAGCCGCTTCCACAATCCTTGCCTTTGTCGCTCGTTATGACCGCCCACCAGACGTCCACCTTGCAGTTGTTAACGAATGTTACGTTCCGTGTGTTCCCCGCCGTCTGTTTGACCATCTTTGGGGCACCGCGAGGTCCGGTGCGCTGAGCGTAAAGCGGGACCGTAAGGAGCGTCAAAAAAGCGACGACAAAAATAGTTGACAGCACGAACCCCTTCCTGGACACCATAAGAACCTTCCTCCTTAGAGTTGTGCTAGAAATAAGCGGAATGATGTTTGCGGGCATTCACACCAACTATTGATAATGAGATGTGAGAAGACAGAAAAATGGTAGGCGCTAGGGGTATTGAACCCCTGACCTCTACCGCGTCAAGGTAGCGCTCTCCCACTGAGCTAAGCGCCTACAGCAATCCTTTTATATCAGCTATATGGAAAAGAAGTCAAGACAAACTTTGGGGGGGAGGGCCGAGGTTTTCGGTTCTGCAACCCCGGCCCCGTGTATGCAGCCTATTTCCTGAAGACCACGCTGCCTTTTCCGTCCACATCGACCTTTACGCTGTTTCCCTCCCCGACCTCACCCTTGAGGATCAGGAGCGCAAGAGCGTCCTGGATCTTTTTCTGGATAAGGCGCTTCAGTGGTCGTGCGCCGTAGGCCGGATCGTAGCCCTCTGTGGAGATCATTTCCCTGAGCTTGTCGGTGAAGACGAGCTCGATATTGCGTTCCAGGGCCCGTTTTGCCATGATGTCGAGCTGGAGTTTCACGATCTCTTTTATATTCTCAGCGGACAGGCTCCTGAAGATGATGATATCGTCGATGCGGTTGACGAACTCCGGTTTGAAGTGGGCCTTCACCGCCTCGCTGACGCGATCCTTCATCTCGTCGTAGTCTCTGTCTGTGAGGTCCGTTATCCACTGGCTGCCGATGTTGGATGTCATGATGATGACGGAGTTCTTGAAATCCACCGTGCGTCCCTGGCCGTCGGTGAGGCGGCCGTCATCGAGGACCTGGAGGAGTACGTTAAAGACCTCGGGGTGGGCCTTCTCCACCTCGTCGAGGAGGATGATGGAATAGGGGCGCCTGCGGACCGCCTCGGTGAGGTAGCCGCCTTCCTCGTATCCCACGTATCCCGGCGGGGCCCCGATGAGACGGGACACGGAATGCTTTTCCATGAATTCACTCATGTCGATGCGGACGATGGCCTGCTCGTCGTCGAAGAGGAATTCGGCCAGCGCCCGGGCCAGCTCGGTCTTGCCCACGCCCGTGGGGCCGAGGAAAAGAAATGACCCCAGCGGCCGGTTGGGATCCTGGAGACCTGCCCGCGCGCGCCGGATGGTGTTCGCGACGGCGCCGATGGCCTCATCCTGCCCGATGACACGCCGATGGATGTTTTCTTCCATGTGCACGAGCTTATCCATCTCTCCCTCGAGCATTTTGGAAACGGGGATGCCCGTCCACTTGGAAACGACCCGGGCTATGTCTTCCTCATCGACCTCCTCCTTGAGCATTTTCTTGCCCTTCTGGAGGGCGGCAAGGTCGTCGTTCCTCTGTTTCAATTCCTGCTCCAGAGTGGATATGGTGCCATAGCGTATCTCCGCGACCTTTCCGAAATCGCCCTTGCGCTCGAGGTCGTCCGCCTGTGTTCGTGCCTGGTCTATCTTTTCCTTTGTCTCGGAAATGCCTGTGATGAGGGCCTTTTCCTGTTCCCAGTGCCTGCGCTTCCCTTCCACTTCATTTTTCTGACCCGCAAGTTCATCCTGAAGCTTTTTGCTGCGCTCTTTTGATGCCTCGTCCTTTTCCTTCTTCAGCGCCTCTATCTCGATCTGGGACTGGGTCATTTTCCGTTCGATCTCGTCGATCTCCGTGGGGACGCTGTCTATTTCCATGCGGAGCCTCGATGAGGCCTCATCAATGAGGTCGATTGCCTTGTCCGGGAGGAACCGGTCGGTGATATAGCGGTGCGAGAGCGTTGCCGCCGCAATGAGTGCCGGGTCCTTGATGCGCACACCGTGGTGGAGTTCGTATCTTTCCTTGAGGCCGCGCAGGATGGCGATCGTCTCCTCCACGGAAGGTTCCCCGACGTAGATGGGCTGGAAACGTCTCTCGAGGGCGGCATCCTTTTCTATATATTTGCGGTATTCGTCGAGCGTTGTGGCCCCGATGCAGCGCAGTTCTCCCCGCGCCAGTGCCGGCTTGAGCATGTTGGACGCATCGACGGAGCCCTGGGCTCCGCCGGCGCCGACGATGGTGTGCAGTTCATCGATGAAGAGAATGACCGTTCCCGCCGCCTCGTCGATCTCCTTGAGGACAGCCTTCAGCCTGTCCTCGAACTCGCCGCGGTATTTCGCTCCCGCCAGCAGCGACCCCAGGTCGAGGGAAAGGACGCGCTTGTTCTTGAGTGTCTCCGGGATGTCGCCCGATATGATGCGTTGAGCGAGACCTTCCGCGATGGCCGTTTTGCCCACGCCGGGCTCGCCTATGATGACAGGGTTGTTCTTGGTCCTGCGCGAAAGGACCTGCATGACCCTGCGGACCTCCTCATCTCGGCCGATGACGGGATCAAGTTTGCCCTTGCGTGCCTCTTCCGTCAAGTCGCGGCAGTAGCGCTGGAGGGCCTGATATTTTTCCTCCGGGGCCTGGTCGGTCACGCGCTGGGTACCCCTTAAGTCCTTGAGGACGGTGTAGATGCTGTCCTTTGTTACGCCGTATATCTTCAGGGTCCCCGCCGCCGGTCCATCTTTTCCGTCGGCTATGCCGATGAGGAGATGTTCGGTGCTCACGAACTCGTCCTTGAGCCTTTCGGCCTCGGTGAACGCCGTGTCGAGGGTTTGCTTGAAGCGCGACGAGATGTAGGTCTGACTCGCGCCTTCGACACGGGGTATCTTCGCGAGTTCCCGCTCCAGATCGCGGGCGATTATGTCGTACTTAGCCCCGAGCTTATCGAGTATGGGCCGTATGATCCCGTCCTTCTGTGAGACAAGGGCAAAGAGCAGGTGTTCATTCTCGATGCTCTGCTGACCCAGCGATTCAGCCTTCTTCTGAGCCTCCTGAATGGCTTCCTGGGCCTTGATGGTCAATTTTTCCCAGTTCATGTATTCACCTCGTAGGATGATATGTCTACCCGTCCGGCCCGCATCACGGGCCGGATACTACCTTTACAGTCTGCGTCAAAAAGTGACATCCAAAAATCTTGTCTAAAATATAAGCACGATATCCACGGAATCAACGGGACGAAGACGTACATTGTTGTCGGGTCAAGCAGCTGACAAGCTGCTATGTGCCCATCAGCGGTGTGAGACCATCCCGGGCTTTTTGACATCACCCCGTCGTTGTGCTAAGAAATTACCCATGTACGTCAACTGGGAAGGGAAAGATTACGTCTTCGAGAAACCGATGCTCGTCTCCCGGCTTTTGCAGGAACTC
>JAQVWF010000045.1 GCA_028698615.1 Syntrophorhabdaceae bacterium | reverse complement strand
GAGGCGTTTGAAGGCGAAACCACGCCTTTTGGCCTCTTCGAGAAAAGCGGCGAGGAACCCGCTCCAGCGCTTGCCTTCGAGTTCCGTGTGCACCGTCATGATGTTGAGGCCATCCGTTAGAAGAGACAGATAATGGTCAACGAGCGGCTTCTCCTCGGCGCTTATGACGCCTATCACCTCGTCGAGTGTGGGAAGCGTCGTCGGGATCTGGACTATTGAAAATCGGGCGCCCCCCATTTCAGGATAGAACGGGCATACACCCCGGGTATCGCTGCTGTACATCAGTCCCTTTTCCTCGAAAACCTTGAGCACGACAGGATTTATCATCCATCCCGGCGCGGCGAAGGAACGGGCGTCCTCCCCGATGATCATCCGATAGGTGGTGAGCAGCCGGTCAATCTCGCGGCGCGTTTCAGCCTCGTCAAAATGCTTGATGGAATCGTGCCAGCGAACATGGTCGTGGCCGTGGATGCCCAACTCGTGCCCTTTATCCAGGATCTTCCTGATAAGGGTCATGTTCTTGCGTGCGATCTGCGGCCCCGGCAATACAAGGCCGTACATGAGCGTCTTTACGCCATAGGTGCTCACAACGCCTACCCGTCCCGCTTTCTTGAGAAAACCCTTGCGGGTAAAGACCCTCTTGACGGTCCTGCCCGTGTTGTCCTTTCCCATGGGGACGAAAAAACTTGCGTTTATGTCGCTGCGCTGGAATACATCGAGAAGAACCGGCACGCCGTTGCGCATGCCCTGGAAGGTGTCCACATCGACCTTGATCCCTATCGTACCGCTCAAATGTTCCCTACCTGCCCGTTTCCCCGGGGAGACTGGTCTCCAGGTAGTAATCAAGGGTCCTCTTGAGCGCGCTGTCGAGGTCGACAAGAGGTTCCCAGCCGACAAACTCTCTTGCCTTCGCTATCGAGGGGACCCTGCGGTCGATGTCCTGATAGCCTTCGCCGTAAAAATCGCGGGAATAGACCTCGATGATCTCGGAATGCTTCGTGAAGTGCTTTGTTCTGGGATCGTTTACGAACATGGTCTTCAGCTTGACGGCAAGGTCCTTCACGGTTGCTTCGTTCTTCGGGTTGCCTATGTTGAAGATCTGGCCGTTGAGGCGGTCGTCCTTGTTCTCTATGATCTTCATGAGACACGCGATGCCGTCATCGATATAGGTAAAGCAGCGTTTCTGCGAACCGCCGTCAACAAGGCGGATAGGTTCCGCGAGAAAAAGGCTGCTGATGAACTGCGTCACCACCCGGGAGCTCCCCTCTTTTTCCGGGTCCGTGGTCACCTCGTCAAGCTTGGGTCCTATCCAGTTGAAGGGGCGAAACAGGGTAAACTTGAGACCATGCTGAAAACCGTATGCCCAGATGACCCTGTCGAGAAGCTGCTTCGATGCGCTGTAGATCCAGCGCTGCTTGCTTATGGGACCGAGGACAAGGGGGCTCTCATCTTCTTTGAACTCCGTATCGGGGCACATTCCATAGACCTCCGACGTGGAGGGAAAGAGAAGCCTCTTTCCATATTTGACGCAAAGACGGACAACCTTGAGGTTCTCCTCGAAATCGAGTTCAAAAACGCGAAGGGGCTCCTTCACATAGGTCATCGGCGTCGCGATGGCGACAAGAGGCATGACAACGTCGCACTTCTTGACATGGTACTCTATCCACTCCCTGTTTATCGAGATGTCTCCTTCAACGTAGTGGAAGCGTTCGTGACCGAGGCATTCACCGAGTTTGTCGTTGCGAATGTCCAGTCCGTAGATCTCCCAGTCCGTCTCGTTCAACACACGTTCTGCGAGGGCGTTGCCGATGAATCCGTTCACTCCGAGCACCAAGAGTCTCAAGGATGACCTCCTAACCTTTTGTTTTTCAATTCATATGAAGAAGCCAGGGTTGTCGCGTCGATCTCCTTCTCTCCTTCAAGCTGCACCGATATGAGGCGCAAGACCCCGGAACCCGTCTTGACGAGGAAAGGGTCTGCGGATACGATCGTCCCCGCCGGGACCTCGATGGATAGATCCCCGGGGGCGGATCGCCATACGAAAAGCCTTTTTCCATCGAGATAGGTAAAGGCCCCTGGATACGGATGGGTGACCGCCCGCGTAAGGTTATAGATCGAGGCGGTATCGCGGTCCCAGTCGATGAGGCCGTCTTCGGGCTTGCGGCCTCCGAAATAAGAGGACGGTCCCGCCTGCACCGTTCTGACGAAGGTCCCCGCCTCGAGGTCGGGCAGGACCTTTTGCATTAGTTCGCGCGCCGCTCCGACAAGCTTCATGTAGACGGAAAAAACATCGTCCTCGAAGGCGATGGCAACCTCTTTCTGCGCCACGATATCACCGGCATCAGGCTTTTCCACCATGAAGTGGAGCGTAACACCCGTGCGTTCTTCGCCCGCTATAAGGGCCCAGTTGACGGGGCACCGGCCCCGGTATTGCGGCAAAAGCGAGCCATGGAGATTGAAAGAACCGATGCGCGGTATGTCCAGAATGGACTTCGGGATCATCCTGCGATAATAGAAGGAAAATATTACGTCGGGATGCATATCGTGAATGACGGTGGTCCACTGTTCGTCGTTCACATTATCCGGCGTGTAGACGGGGATGCCGTATTCCCGAGCAATCTCCACGGGCCTGCGGAACCATATCTCCTCGCCGGGATCGTCATCGTGGGTAAAAAGACAGGCGACATCAGCGCCGGTTCCGAGAAGCTCTTCCAGGCAGACGTAGCCAATCTCCTGGTATGCAAATACGACTGCCCTCACATGTATTCCTTCTTGATGATGTATCGCGGGCGCCTTCTCACTTCCTGGTAGATCCGGCCGACGTACTCGCCGATCACCCCCAGGGCAAATATCTGGATGCCTATGAAGAAAAAGAGCACGCCGAAGAGGGTGAAGGTCCCCTCGCCTTCCGGCCCCATGAGAAGCCGTCTTATCATGAGAAAAACGGCGAAGGCAAGACCGAAAAAGGCGATGACCACGCCGAGCATGCTGATGAACTGTATGGGCAGCAGGGAAAAATTCGTCATAAGGTCGAAATTGAGCCTGAACAGCTTGAAGGGACTATACTTGGACGTTCCCTTCTTTCTCTCCTCGTGGCCGACTTCTATTTCCGTTATCTTTTTGGCAAAGGTATTGGCAAGCGCCGGAATGAAGCTTGATGACTCAGGGCACATGTTCATGTAGTCGACGATGTTGCGCTTGTATGCTCTGAGCATGCATCCGTAGTCTTTCAGCCGGACCCCGACAAGCTTTGCCGTGATCCTGTTGACGATATAGGAGGGCAGCTTGCGAAAAAGGGAATCCTTTCTATTTTTTCTGTAGGTGGCCACCACCTCGTAGCCTTCTTCCGCCTTGGCCACGAGCCTCGGGATCTCCTCGGGAGGGTTCTGCAGGTCAGCATCGATGGTCACAACGATCTCACCACGGGCAAAATCGAAGCCGGCGAAAAGGGCCATGTGCTGGCCGTAGTTCCTGTTGAACTCTATGATCTTGATGCGACCGTCCTCGTTATGGAAGGCCTCGAGTATCTCTTCGGTCCGATCCGTGCTGCCATCATTTATATAGATGATCTCGTAGGGTCTCTGAATTCCTGTCAGCGCGTCACGAAGCCGTGTATTCAGTTCCGGCAGCGATTCCTCTTCGTTCAGAACGGGAACAAGCACAGAAACATACGGTTTCTCATCCATTTTTCCTCACATAAAATATGTAATGCTCCTTCTCGTACTTCACCCTTTTTACGGGCACGAAGGACTTCTCCAGGGTCTCTCTAAGATGCATGGTCGGTTTCTCTTCGACAATGAGTAGTATATCACTTTCGTCTTCTTTTATCTCCTTTATATCGCTCAAAGCTGTTACCGGTTTGCCTATGTAATATATGATGCCCGCTGAATTGAAACCGAAAGTGTAGATCTTCTTCGTCCTCTTGTCGTCGCCAAGGGGGTCCGTGATGAGGGTCAGGGACTTCGATGTCCTGTCGACGAGCGGCATGTAGTAGGCGCTGTAGAAAAAACCCGTGAAAACAAGAAAGAAGAGGAAAAAGGACAGCGCAAAGTGCCGGTTCCTCTTGAACAGCATCACGAGAAAACCCCAGCCCGCCAGAAAGAGAATGGCAAGATAGGCATAAAGAGACATCGGCCCGTCCCTGAACACAGCCACATCCTCCTCAGGCAGTACATATATGGCGACAACGGCGGCGACGGGCACCAGGGTGAAGAGTCCGGCCAGGACCTTTAGGATCGCATTGGTCCAGCCTTTCTCAACGAGGCCGTCCCAGGCATCCCTGATATACAGACCCGTGAGAAGCGCCAGGGCCGGATAGGCCGAGACGAGGTAGATCGCCCTCTTGCTCTGCGACAGCTCGAAGAAAATGAAGATGACGACAAACCACAGGAGGGGAAGAACGTACCGCCGCTTCCAGGCCCCGAAAAGCGCAAAGGGAAGGAAGAGGCTCCAGGGCATGAAATTGAAGAAGATCTTATGAAAATAGTACCAGGAAGTCTCGACGTGATCGAAGGCGTTCGTGTAACGGGTCACGTTCTGACGGAAAATGAATTCCTGGATATAGCTCTCGCCGGCAAGAAGGAACCAGACGGACGCGATGGCGCCGGCAAGAAGACAGCCGAGCACGAGGGGGGCGATGTAGCGGCGCAAGGTTCTTTTGAATATGAGGTAGACAAAGATGACCCCGACGGGGAGAACGAGTCCCGCCGGTCCCTTCGTAAGGATGGCGAAGGCGCCTGGTATAAAGGAAAGGACAAAGGCCAGGCGCTTGTCCCTTTCCAGGGAGACGAAAGCCAGGTAGATGGTCAGTCCTATGAAAAATGCAAAGGTCATATCCATCACGGATTCGCGGGCGTTGGAGAGGAACTGGTAATTGGTTGCGAGGACAAGCCCCGAGAAGAAACCCGCCCGTTCGTCGCCAAGCTTGCATCCCAGAAGAAACGTGATGACCACGAGAAGGAGAGCCGCCAGCGCCGAAGGCGCCCGGGAGGCGAACTCATCGAGCGTCCCCGATACCTTTGCCGCCACAATGATCATCCACGAATAGAAGGGGGGTTTTTCGAGATAGGGGACACCATTGAGGTAAGGCCGGATATAATCCCCCCGATCCATCATCTCCCTTGCCATGATGGCCTGCCGCGGTTCATCAGGGTCCCACAGGGATGTGGCCCCAAGATTAAAGAAAAAAAGGATACCCGCCAGAATGATCAGAGCCGTAAGTCGTATTTTCATTTTCTTTCGCTTCGTAACGATACAAACATACTAAAAATACAGGAAGTTTTATATGCCAATATTGGATATTTTTCAACATTTCTTTGCTTTGCCAAAATGGCTGTAACCTATATCGGTAATCATTTCAGCATCTTTGCAAATCCAATGATGCAGCGGCCATCAGGACATGAACGCATATCGGCGGAAAAGCGGCGCCGTGACCACAATCGGCGCCTCACCTCCTTCTGAGACGGGGACCTATGACGGCCTGTTCGGAAGCCTGTCGATATGTCCAAGTAATGTTTGACATTTTCAAGTATTTTTTATACCATATCGTTCACTATCCCTATGGAAAACGTCGAGAGCGCTGAGGAAATATACAGACAGTATAAGGGGCAGCATGCAACCATGGATCGGCGTATCCAGATGCTCCTGAGAAAATCCTATCTCACCGAGGCGGAAGAGAGGGAGATAAAGACCTTGAAGAAAAAGAAACTCTATTACAAAGATCTCATGGAGAGTCTCGCCAACTCATTGCATCGAAAGGAGAAACATTGAAAAGAACGGGTGCACAGATCTTTGTCGAATCTCTGAAGGCGGAGGGGATCGACACGATATTCTGCTATCCAGGGGGGGCTACGCTCAACATCACGGACGCTCTGACAGACATAAGCCAGATCAACCAGGTGGTGGTCCGTCACGAACAGGCGGCTGTTCATGCGGCCGACGGGTACGCGCGGGCATCGGGCAGGGTCGGCGTCGCCCTTGTGACGTCCGGACCGGGCGCCACGAACACAGTGACGGGCATAGCCACGGCCTGCATGGATTCCATCCCGATGGTCGTATTCTCCTGCCAGGTCAATACGATGCTCATCGGCAACGACGCCTTTCAGGAAGCGGATATCGTAGGTATAACGCGGCCCTGCACGAAGCACAGCTACCTCGTCAGGGACGTGAAGGACCTCGCAAAGATCATCAAGGAGGCCTTCCATATCGCTGCGTCGGGAAGACCCGGTCCCGTGCTCGTCGACATCCCGAAGGATGTGTCTTCGGCGGTCGCGGATTTCAAGTATCCCGAAAAGGCGGTCATCCGCAGCTACCAGCCCACCTACGTGGGGCATTTGGGCCAGATAAAGAAGGCCATGCGCCTCATGCTTCATTCGAAAAGGCCCGTCCTCTATACGGGCGGCGGGGTGATCCTTTCCAACGCATCGCAGGAGTTGACACGGTTTGCGGAAACGCTGTCCATACCGGTCACGAACACCCTTATGGGCCTCGGAGGCATTCCAGGGAACCACCCGCTCTTTCTCGGCATGCTCGGCATGCACGGAACCTATGCGGCGAACATGGCCATCACGGAATCGGATCTCATCATCGCAATGGGGGCGCGCTTTGACGACAGGGCAACGGGCAAGACGGATGAATTCGCACCCCACGCAAAGATCATACACGTCGACATCGATCCCACCTCCATAAGTAAGAACATAAAGGTCGACATACCGATAGTGGGGGACACACGCAACGTCCTCACGCAAATGCTGAAGATCATCGAAGAGGAAAAAGAGACCTACCGGCAGTATCACAAGGACATCGCCGAGTGGATCGACAAGATAAACCAGTGGAAAAAGGACTATCCGCTCACGTACCAGAGGAACGATATCCTGAAACCCCAGCATGTCATCGAAAGGATATTCGAGCTGACGAAGGGCAAGGCCATCATCACCACCGAGGTGGGTCAGAACCAGATGTGGACAGCCCAATTCTTCAAGTTCCTCAAACCCCGGACATGTCTGACATCGGGCGGCCTCGGCACGATGGGCTACGGTTTCCCCGCCGCCATAGGCGCCCAGGTGGCCTTTCCCAAATCCCTCGTCGTGGACATCGCCGGAGACGGCAGCATCCAGATGAACATTCAGGAGCTGGCAACCGCCGTCCAGTACGACCTGCCCGTCAAGGTCGTCATCCTCAACAACGGCTTTCTCGGAATGGTCAGGCAGTGGCAACAGCTTTTTTATGAAAAACGATATACCTGGACGCACCTTCACTCACCGGACTTCGTCAAGGTTGCCGAGGCCTACGGAGCGGTGGGGCTCAGGATAGAGAAAGAAGCAGATGTCGACAAGGTGCTGAAACAGGCATTCAAGAATAAACGGCCCACATTCATCGACGTCCACGTCAGTCCCGAGGAGTGCGTCTATCCCATGGTCCCCGCCGGGGCGTCCCTCAAAGAGATGCTTCTTGTTTAGGAGGAAAATTGAGACATACCATATCGCTTCTTGTTGAGAACGAGTTTGGGGTCCTTTCAAGGATCGCGGGCCTCTTCAGCGGCAGGGGCTTCAACATTGAAAGCCTTTGTGTGGCCGAGAGCCTCGATCCCACTGTCTCCACAATGACCATCGTGACGACGGGGAACGACGCCATCCTGGAACAGATACTGAAGCAACTCAACAAGCTCATCAATGTCATCAAGGTCGTCGACTTCAAGGATATCGACTATGTCTCGCGGCAGATGGTTCTTGTCAAGGTCAACGCCGAAGAGAAGACACGCCCGGAGATCCTGAGAATGGTGGAGATATTCAGGGGCAAGATCATCGATGTCTCGTCCCGCTCGTACACCATCATGATCACCGGCGATGAAGATAAACTCAAGGCCTTCATCAGTCTCATAAAACCCCTTGGCATAAAGGAACTTGTGCGGACCGGCCCCATTGCCATGGCCCGGGGCGAAAGATTGATGAAGATCAAAGAAAAGACAGATATCAAAGGAGGAGAATCAAATGGCTAAGATATACTACGACCGCGACGCGGATCTCAAGGTACTGAAGAATCGCAAGATCGCTATAGTCGGATACGGCAGCCAGGGCCATGCCCAGGCACAGAACCTCAGAGACAGCGGGGTCGACGTCATTGTGGCGGAACTGGAAGGGACAGCAAACTTCAAACTTGCCGTGAAACAGGGGTTCAAACCCGTCAGCGCCGCAAAAGCAGCGAAAGACGCAGACGTAATTCAGATCCTGGCCCAGGACAACCTCCAGGCCGAACTTTACAAGAACGAGATAAAGGGCAATCTCAAAAAAGGGAAGACCCTCGTTTTCTCCCACGGTTTCAATATCCATTACAACCAGATAGTCCCGCCGACGGACATCGACGTCGTCATGATAGCACCCAAGGGCCCGGGTCACCTTGTAAGAAGGGAATACGAGCGGGGCGCGGGCGTGCCGTCACTCATCGCCATCTACCAGGATCACACGAAAAAGGCAAAAGAGACCGCCCTGGCCTACGCGAAAGGCATAGGCGCGACGCGTGCCGGTGTCATCGAGACGACATTTGAGGAAGAGACGGAAACGGACCTTTTCGGCGAACAGGCTGTCCTCTGCGGCGGCGCATCGGAACTCGTGCGCGCCGGTTTTGACACCCTCGTCGAGGCAGGTTATCAGCCGGAAATCGCATATTTCGAATGCCTCCACGAGTTGAAGCTCATCGTAGACCTCATGTACGAGGGCGGGATCGCCAACATGCGTTATTCCATCAGCGACACGGCCGAGTACGGAGATATCACGCGGGGTAGAAGGATCATCAACGAGGAGACCCGTGAAGAGATGAGAATTATACTCGACGAGATCCAGTCCGGCGAGTTCGCCCGGGAATGGATACTGGAAAACATGGCCGGAAGGCCCGTTTACACCGCCGTCACCAGGATCGACAGGGAACACCTCATCGAGCAGGTCGGCAAGAAGCTTCGCTCCATGATGGGCTGGATCGGGAGAAAAGGTTGAGAGAACCTTTTATTGCAAGGGAGGGGCTGAGGATCATCATCCCCTCCCTTGTTCTTGTTGCCGTCCTTCTGATAGGCAGGTTCTTTTTTCTCTCGCTGTTTGTCCTGTGCTTTGCATCCTTTTGCCTGTACTTTTTCCGCAACCCCCGGCGGCGCACCGACGAAGGGGCGGATGCGCTCATTTCCCCGGCGGACGGGACCGTGATCGACATAGGCGAGGTTACTCAGGAGGAATTCCTTGGCGGCAGCGTTACGAGGATAGCCATATTCATGTCGCCCACCGATGTCCATGTCAACAGGGCCCCCTGCTCCGGCCGTGTCATCTCGATGAAGCACGTGGCAGGCAAGTTCGCCATGGCCTTCGGCAAGGATATCGAGGTGCAGAACGAAAGGAACTACATCCTCTTCGAGAATGAGGGCGAAAGGATCCTCATCGTCCAGATAGCGGGCTTCCTGGCCCGCCGCATCATCCCCTATGTCAAGGTCGACGAGCAGGTGACCCAAGGCCAGGCTGTGGGCATCATAGCCTTCGGATCCCGCGTGGACATTTATTTTCACAAAGGATATGAACCTGTGGTAAACTTACACGCAAAGGTGCAGGCAGGCAAAACCGCCCTGGCGCGCAAGAAGGAGGTACAATGAGCAACGTGAGGAGAAAGAGAGGCAAGCCCATGAGGGGAATGTATCTTCTCCCCAATTTTCTCACTTCTCTCAGCCTTCTTTCCGGCTTCTACGCCATCATTGCCGCCATGGACAGGCGGTTCACATACGCCGCCATCGCAATATTCATATCGGCGATCTTTGACATGCTCGACGGCCGGGTGGCACGAATGACGAATTCCAGCAGTCGTTTCGGTCTGGAATACGATTCCCTCTCCGATGTCATCGCCTTCGGTGTGGCACCCGCTGTGCTCGCCTACCTCTGGGCTCTCAAGAGCTACGGCAAGTTCGGCTGGCTGGCCGCCTTCCTCTTTGTGGCTTGCGGTGCGCTCAGACTTGCAAGGTTCAATATCCAGGTCGATACGGCGCAGAAGAAGCATTTCCTCGGTCTGCCCATACCGGCGGGCGCCGCAACCATCGCCGGCATCGTCCTTTTCTTTTCATGGCTTGGTTACAAGGGTGGACTGAAAACAGTTGTCATGCCTATCGTCATTTACTGTCTCGCCCTTCTCATGGTCAGCAAGTTCCGTTATATCAGCTTCAAGGACATGGGCTTTGTCAGGGCCCGGCCCTTCATGTCGACAGTGGGGGTCATCATCCTTCTCGTTATCGTCCTTACCGAACCGTACCTGACGTTATTTGTCGCCACGTCGGCCTACGCCATATCGGGCCCCGTATATACCCTGATCCTCCACTTCAAAAAACAGCCCTCAGAGGCACTTACCCGTTCGAAAGAAAATCAAGCAGAGCGAGGTGGTCGTCAATAGATACGTCTGCCTCCAGGGTATCGTTCTTGTATGCTATGAACCTCACGCCCGATGATCGTGCCGTACCCATATCAACCTCTGAATCGCCTATGTAAAGGGTGGCCTCGCGCCTGACATTCAGTGCCCCCAGTATCTTCTCGACCCCCTCGGGATCCGGTTTTGACTTCGCCTGCAGTATCTCCTTCGAACCCGTCCCATCGCTTCCAGGATTCGCCTGATGAGCAGCGGTCACGACGACATCGAAATACTCCCACAGCCCGTATTGTTCCATAATGTGTCTCATGGACGTGGTCCGGTTCGTGCTTATGGCCCGGGATATACCTCTTGCCCTGAGCCTCTCGAGGGTTTCCTTCACATTGGGCTCCATCTTGAGATAGACGATGAAGTCCCTGAAGTCGATAGTGTTCCTGAAGAACTCAAGGGCCCGGCGCTCCGATTCCGCATCGTTGCGGCAGATGTGAGCGATGGATTGGTAGACGGTATGGGTGTGACAATAATGGAGTTCGTCGTCGTCAAGAACCGAGCTTCGTGCCGCGACGGCTATACTGTTATAAAGACGCCGGTTGGCGTCGAAGGAGTCAAAAAGCACCCCGTCGCAGTCATAGATCACACATTCGACGTCCCATTTCTTCGCCTGCTCCATGATTCTATTCTCCTCTTGCTGCAATTTCAAACCTTCTGCTTTTAAACCGTAAGTGCCAAAAAATCAAGAGAAAACCTGTCACGTATATCTGTTAAAGACGTAAATTAATAGTTCTAATTGCATCAATATATGCTACAATTGTATGCCAAAGACTACCAAGGAGGCCAACATGATAAGTGTTTCCGTTCCCGGATGGGGCGATCTTGATATCGAATACCTGGTCATAGATTATAACGGGACCTGTGCGTTTGACGGAAAGATGAAGGAAAGCGTCAAGGAGATGCTTGAAAGGGTATCCCGTTACATAAAGGTTTTCATCATCACATCCGATACCTATGGAAATATCGATAGTGAAGGAAACACCATCGGTTTCAGCATAATAAAAGTGGGCAAGGAATCGAGCTCCCAGGAGAAGGCAAAGATCATCAAGGAACTGGGGCCCGAGAAGATAGTGGCCATAGGCAATGGTTCCAACGACGTATTAATGCTCAAGGAGGCGTCCCTCGGGATCGGCGTGATCGGCGAAGAAGGATGCGCGAAAGATGTCCTCAAAGAGGCCGATTTTTTCGTAAAGGATGTAAACGACGCATTGAGTGTCCTTCTCCATCCCGAGAGGATCGTCGCGACATTGAGAGACTGAAAACATTCCCGGAAAAGAACGGACAGCTCAGGGCGCCCTTCCTTCGTGTGAAGCATGACCTGAGCTGAAGGTTTTTTTGCCGAAGGCACGTGAAGCTATGATCGGAAATTTCATCAAGAAGATCGTCGGCACCAAGAACGAGCGCGAACTCAAGCGCATACAGCCCATCGTCGACAGCGCAAACGAGCTTGAAAATAGGATAAAGGCCTTAAGCGACGATGAGCTCAAGGCAATGACGCCTCATTTCAGGGAAAGGTTCGCGAATGGCGAAGACCTTGACTCGCTTCTGCCCGAGGCCTTTGCCGTCAACCGGGAGGCCGCCTGGCGCACGCTGGGCATGCGTCACTTCGATGTACAGCTCATCGGCGGGATCATCCTGCACGAAGGCAGGATCGCTGAAATGGCGACAGGCGAAGGAAAGACACTCGTCGCGACCCTGCCCGTCTACCTCAATGCCTTGACGGGACTTGGCGTTCACGTGGTTACGGTAAACGACTACCTCGCCCGGAGGGACGCCGAATGGATGGGGCCCGTTTATCAATTCCTCGGTCTTTCCGTAGGCGTCATTGTCCACGATCTTGATGATGTTTCCCGCAGGAATGCCTACGCCTGTGACGTCACCTACGGGACGAACAACGAGTTCGGCTTCGACTACCTGCGCGACAACATGCACTACAACCTCGAAGACTGCGTCCAGCGCGAGTACAATTACGCCATCGTCGACGAAGTGGACAGCATCCTCGTGGACGAGGCAAGAACCCCGCTCATCATCTCCGGCCCAGCCGAGGAATCGACGGACAAATACTACAAGATCAACAAGCTGATCCCGCAGCTCAAACGCGATCAGGACTTCATGATAGACGAAAAGGCCCGCAGCGCCTATCTCACCGAGGATGGCGTGGCGAAACTCGAGAGGGTCCTCAACATCGACAACCTCTACGACCCGAACCGGGTGGATTTCCTCCATCACATCAACCAGGCCCTGAAGGCACACCAGCTCTTTGCCCGTGACGTGGATTACATCGTGAAGGACGGTCAGGTCGTCATCGTCGACGAGTTCACGGGCAGGCTCATGCCCGGCAGGCGGTACAGCGAAGGTCTTCACCAGGCCCTGGAAGCCAAGGAAAACGTCAAGATAGAGCGGGAGAACCAGACCCTGGCCACGGTCACCTTTCAGAACTATTTCAGGATGTACAAAAAACTGGCCGGCATGACGGGCACCGCCGATACGGAGGCCGTCGAGTTCAAGAAGATCTACAATCTCGACGTCGTCGTCACCCCCACCAACAAGGACCTCATCAGAACGAACTATCCCGATGTCGTCTACCGGACCGAAGCGGAAAAGTTCCGGGCCGCAGTGAAGGAGATCGAGGAGCTTTACAGGGTGGGGAAACCTGTTCTTGTGGGCACCCTTTCCATTGAGAAGTCGGAGAGGGTCGCCGACATGCTCAAGCGAAGAGGCGTCCCCCACCACGTACTGAACGCGAAGAACCACGAGAGCGAGGCCGAGGTCGTCGCTCAGGCGGGGCGTTCCGGCGCCGTCACCATCTCCACGAACATGGCCGGCCGCGGAACCGACATACTCCTTGGCGGCAACCCGGGCTTTCTTGCCCTCGCCATGGCGAAGGGCCAGAGGGATTCCGAGGAATATGCAAAGTGTCTTGAGAAGGCAAAAGAGATATGTGCCGCCGACAAGGAAAAGGTCATCGGTCTCGGGGGCCTGCACATCCTGGGCACAGAGCGCCACGAGTCGCGGCGCATCGACAATCAGCTCCGCGGCCGCGCAGGCAGGCAGGGCGACCCGGGGTCGTCCCGGTTTTACGTCTCCCTCGAGGACGAGATCATGCGCCTCTTCGGTTCCGACAGGGTATCACCCATCCTGGGCAAGCTCGGCATGGATGAGGATACGCCCATCGAGCATCCCCTCATCACCAAAGCCATCGAAAACGCCCAGACACGCGTGGAAGGACATAACTTCGAGATACGTAAGTACCTCCTCGAATATGACAACGTGATGAACAAACAGCGCGAGACCATCTACGGTATGCGCCGAGAGGTCATGAAGAACGAGGACATCCGGGGGAAGGTCCTGGACATGGTGGAGGAGATCTGCGAGGACATGGTATACGAGTGCGCCCCGGAGAAGGTCTACCCCGAGGAATGGGACCTCGAATCACTGAAAAATCGCATCTATGAGAATTTCCTCATCCACGTCGATTTTGATATCGAAGATGTGAAGAACCTGACACGCGAGGGCCTCCTCGACAGGGTTATCGAGACGGTCAAGTCCTTCTACGAAAAGAAATCCAACGATTTCGGGAACGACGAGATGAGCGCCGTGGAGCGCTTCATCGTGCTCAACTCCATCGACACCTTCTGGAAGGAACACCTTCTTTCCCTTGACCATCTCAAGGAAGGCATCGGTCTGAGGGGCTACGGACAGAAAGATCCTTTAAGGGAATATCAGCGTGAAAGCTTCGAGCTTTTCCTCGACATGGTGGAAAGGGCCAGGTATGACACCGTGAGAAAGCTCTTTGCCGTCCAGCCTGCGAAGGAGCAGCTGGAATACCACGAACCGGTCATGTTCCTTAACACACCGGAAGGAAGCGCTTCCCCGGACAGTTCCGACAAGAAGGACAAGAAAATAGGCCGCAACGATCCCTGTCCCTGCGGCAGCGGAAAGAAATACAAGAAGTGTTGTGGAAGATAAAGGCGGTTTCAGGTTTCAGGGAAAACCAGAAAGCCCTTCGGGGATAATGATTCTTTTGCCTGAAACGTGAGACTTTTTTTTGGAGGTTACGTAATGGCGAGGGTTTTGTCCATCGAGGGGATCGACTTTTCTGGGATCGCTTCCGGGATCAAGTCCGAAGGGCTTGACCTGGGTCTTGTGGTCTTTCGCGACAAGGTAAACGTCCTTACCGCCTACACCCGCAACCGCGTGAAATCGGCTCATATCCTCTATGACCGCAGGATAGATAAAACACCCGTCAGGGCTCTTGTTGCCAACAGCGGCTGTGCCAATGCCTGCACCGGAAAAGAAGGCATTGGCGACCTGCAGACCGTCTCATCGGTCCTGGCACCGCTTATCGGATCTGAGCCGGGCGAGATACTCTTTGCCTCCACGGGTGTGATAGGCAAAAGACTCCCCGTTGGTTCCATGATCGCCGCCCTGCCCCGGGCAGTCAGGGGGAAGAGAGAATCGGGCCTTAAAGACTTCGCCCGGGCCATCATGACGACGGACACCCACCCCAAGATCGCCGCAGCCCAGGTAAAAGGAAGAAGAACATACAACATAGTCGGTGTTGCGAAGGGTTCCGGCATGATAAACCCCCTCTTTGCGACCATGCTGGCCTTCGTGTTCACAGATTTTCCCGTTTCAAATAAGACCATGGGCCGGGCCTTCACCCAGGCCGTCAGGGACAGCTTCGAGCGAATAACGGTGGACGGGGAATGCAGTACAAACGACACGGTCATGCTTTTCACCAGGCAGGGTGACGAGGATAGCGGTTCTCTGGATGCCTTCAAGGAAGGCCTTCGCTCCGTTCTCAAAGAACTCTCCATGATGGTCGTGCGCGACGGCGAAGGAGCCACACGAGTGGCCCATATCATGGTGGAAGGAGCAAAAAAAAAGGAATGGGCAGAGAGGGTAGCACGGCGCATCGCCCTGTCGCCCCTTACCAAGACGGCCTTCTTCGGCTGCGATCCTAACTGGGGACGCATCATAGCGGCGGCCGGCGACGCAGGTGTTCCCGTCAACCCCGCGAAGATCGATATATCCCTTCAGGGTGAAGTCATCGCCCGGGGTGGAGTCGAGATCCCTTTCGATGAGAAGAAGATGAAGAAACTCATGGACCGAAAGGAGATATCAGTTGTCGTCAAACTCAATGAGGGCAGGGCCTCATTCGACATCTATACAACAGACCTGACCTACGATTACGTGAAGATAAACGCGTCGTACAGAAGCTAAATGCGGGTCGTGGGTCATCGCCCTCTTCTTACCCAAGTATATCCAGCAGAGATCCTACCATCTCGTCCTGCGCCTTGAGTGCCCCAATGTTCGCATCGTAGCCCCTTTGGGATATCATCATCTGGGGGAACTCTTCGGCGAGTTCGACATTGGAGAGTTCACGCAGAGTGCCGTCCGTTTCCTGTGCAACGGGCCCGGGTGTGTCGGGCTTCTCGGTGCGTACCCCGGGCAGACCCTTCGTGTCTTCAACGATCGTAGCGACCGTTTTCTTGTATTCGTCGGTATTGACGTTGGCGATATTGCCGGTGGCGACGGACATCTTCCTGCTGAAAGCGAACAGACCCGATAATGATGAGCTTATTCCTGAAACCATGCGTTATATTTTATCGGCCGAAGAGAAAATGACTTAAGAAACTTTTTTAAGTTTTTTCCTTCCGTCGCTTCCCCGTCGCCAGGAAGGTACGCAGCGAAGGACTCTACCTTTCGGGCGGCACGACGAAAACCACCTAGTCCACCAGGCAATCCCCGGCAGACACCCGCCCGCAAGCTAATAAGGGCAGTCTTGTGGATATGGAGATTTGTGGATAGTTTCAGGTTTACTGTTTCCTCTTATGCATATGTAACAGGTAAGTGTTATCTTGCACATTATATGGCTTTTTATGAACCATGAAAGACAACAGGATAGTTTTTAGCCTGAGACGTGAAATGTGAAACCTGAGACTTTCCTTTCTTCTCTCTATCCTGTATAATGTGCAGGTTCCATGAAGAAACTCATTGTTATACCTGCGCGATATGAGTCGTCGAGGCTTCCCGGAAAGCCCCTTCTGGAGATCGCCGGCAAGCCCCTGATACGTCTTGTCTATGAACGCGCCTCGGAATCCCGGCTTCAAGATGGGGTTGTCGTCGCGACCGATGACGAGCGCATCGTGCATGCCGTCTCGTCCTTCGGCGGTGATGCCGTCATGACGAGTCCCTCCTGCAGGAGCGGGACCGACAGGGTCCATGAAGCCATGGGGCAAAGGGAAGCGGACCTCATCATCAACCTTCAGGGAGATGAACCCTTCCTGCGGCCCGACATGGCAGACCTCCTCTTCTCTGTAATGGAAAATGAGGACCTGGATATGGCCACCCTGTGTTCCCCCATCACCAACGACCAGGAGTATCACGACCCCAACACCGTGAAGGTCGTCCTCGACAAAGAGGGTTTTGCCCTCTACTTTTCACGATCGCCCATCCCCTACATGAGAAATGGCGCGACGAGGTCCCTTCTTTACAAACATATCGGCATTTACGGCTTCAAACGGGATTTCCTGGAACGCTTCGTGACCATGCCACGGAGCAGGCTTGAAGAGATGGAGTCCCTGGAACAGCTTCGCGTCCTCGAGAACGGCTTCAGGATAAGGGTTCTCACGACCCACTACGACGGGTTCGGCATAGATACCCCCGCCGACCTGGAGCGGGCAAGACTGGCCTTCGACAAGAAGATCGTATGATCCCCAAATATAATCTTTCTTATCAAGAACCGTTTTTTCAATAACTCATAATCACCGTCATTTTCAAGGAGGGCCTTTATACCCTCACCTTTCAGTTCTTCATCCTCATACCCGAAAAGCTCTTTAAGGGCAGGTTAAAAGCCCGGAAGACCAACATTATGGCTGCTACGGTTTTTTGGGGGCAGATCTTGTTAGATGCACGCGATAACCTATTCTACTTATAGACTGGTTGTAATGCCGGAGGCGGGGCTTGAACCCGCATGAGGTTGCCCTCACCGGATTTTGAGTCCGGCGCGTCTGCCACTTCCACCACTCCGGCGGTGCTTAATAGTAAAGGGTTTCTCCGTCCTTTGTCAACCCTTCTCTTCCGCGGCTGCAGCAAATATGCGGCAAAAAGTGAGAGTCAGTTCGCCTGCTTCCGGACCCCCGGGGTTATGGCGTGGCCATCCCTTTGTCATTGCAGGGGTTTTATGATGCGGGGCAACTCTTCTGCCCTGTTGCCCTTCTCACCACTTTTGGATGTGACGCCATGATGATCCACCGGACTCGGTCCGAGAAACATCGTTGTCCGGCTGAGCCGGCTAAGGCCGTCGGAAAACAGCTCCTGTATACCAACTTGCTTTTGCCTGCAATCAGACCTTCATGTTCATGTACTTCTCGAACCTGGTGAAATGTTTTTCCAGCGCCTTCACTTCCTTCTGGAGGCTGACGGCATTCCCGGCCATCTCCGTGCCCTTTGACAGCCTTGCAATCCGCCGGGAAAATCCCCCTATTATCACTATGCTGTTTCGAAAGTTGTGGGCAGCCTCCATCAGGATTGCCTCTTGCCGGCGGCA
>JAQVWF010000044.1 GCA_028698615.1 Syntrophorhabdaceae bacterium | reverse complement strand
ACACTTCGGGAGCCATAACGGCACTGCCAAAATTCATCACGACGCCTCTGTCTATATTCCTGATGATCTCGGCATATTTCAAAAAGTCTCTGTATGAAGCAGCGCCTGAGGCTGCTCCGTCAAAGTTCGGATGTTCATGGATTATGTCGTAGCCGATGCCTATGTGCACCGTGGCCGGTATATGAAGACGATGGCATGCCGCAAAGATGCTGATATCCTTGTAGGGAAAATCACCCTCATGGATGGCCTTCCCTATGGCCTCTCCCATACCGATGGGGCCCTCTCTGTGAGATGCGTTGATGATGTCGTTGATCACGCCGGTCTCTTTCCACAGACCGAACTGCCCCTCCTTGATATAGCGCGCCACACTCTCGGTGGTAGCGCCTATAAGGGCAAATTCGTAATCATGGATCATACCTGCGCCGTTTGTGGAAAAACATGTAATATACCCTTTCTCCATAAGGTCGATGATATATCTCTGGACTCCGGAACGGATAACATGACCACCTACCATCATAACAATGTTCTTTTGCCCCTGCTTCGCCTTGACGATATGCCGCGCCGTTTCCCGGATCCCCGGATGATCCCACTCGATATTACTGTCGAGGGGCAGGACAACGCTCACGTTGAGGTCGTGGACCCTTTCCTGCAGCGACCTGATCGTCAATTTATTCCTGTCGAATAGCATATTTGGTTCAGTCCCGGTCCCGACTGTCAAGTACATACCGAGCCAATCCATCCCAGTTGTCATTCTCATAGTCAGCGATGACCGGCCCCGGCGTCTCGTCGGCTCCCGCGCGCAGGCGAAGCGTTCTGCACCCCGCGTTCTTTCCCGTCTCGATATCGACATCCCTGTCGCCGATCATGAAGGACCGGGAAAGGTCGATACCGAATTGCCTCGAAGCATCGAAGAGCATCGCAGGAGACGGTTTTCTGCAATCGCACCCGTCGGCTGGGGCATGGGGGCAATAATAGGCGCCGTCGATCTCTATGCCCGAATCGCCGAGGAGTGAAACAACTTTTTTATGAACGCTCTCAGCCTGGTTCCGGGTCATGTAGCCCCTTCCGATACCTGACTGGTTGCTTATTATTATGATCAAAAACCCTTTTTCCTGAAATTCCTTAAGGGCACTCGCAACGCCCGGTATGAGCTTTACCTGCCGGGCATATTTGGGATACCCCACATCCACCATGATGGTACCGTCGCGATCGAGGAACACCGCCGGCCTTAACGCGCCCTTTGCGCCCGCCTTCCTGTCGAGACGCACGTTTTCCTCTTTCAGGTCGTCGATCTCTTTCTGAAGCTTCTCATATTCTTCCATTTTGAGGCGAAGGAAATATTGGGTCTGACGAACCCGTTCGTTTATTCCTTTCGGTGTCAGGACGTAAATGTACGCCGCCTTGTTATTGGAATTCTTGAAACGCTGGACCTTGACGAACCCCTTTTTGACCAGTTCCTTCAAAATGAAGTTGACGCTCCCCAGGCTGAGACCTATCTTCTTCGACAGATCCCTCTGGGATATCTCGCTTTCAGAAGAAAGCTGGCGCAGCGTTCTAAACTGGGATTCATTCATGACGATGACACGATTTTGGGCAAGCTACCGCCATCGCTGTTGAGACTTTCACAATGAATTGTACCGATGGCTAATGTGTTCAACCCCTGAACAGATACATCATCGCAATTACCTTTTGATATGTCAAGGATTTTATGAGTGAGGGGAAATGCGGCTAACCGTTAACCAGTAACGGGTTACAGGTTACAGACTGCAAGTTGTGGGGATGAAGGAGTCTCTCTCAATATTTCAGTCGTCCGGGGATATCGATCCACTCCAGCCTTCAACGTGAAACCCGAAACATTCTCCTGTCACATTCCGCTTATCTTCAGCCCTTCCACATAGATCGACGGAGAGCCGACAGAACCATAGAAAGTCAGGTCTGTACCTGTTTCTTTAATGTTATTGAAGATGTCGAACACGCTTCCCGAGAGCATGACGCCCTGAAAGGGCTTCTTTGCACCGGCATTGCAGACATAGCCCAGGCAGCCGACGGAAAAATCGCCCGTGATGGGATTCGCCGTATGAGTTCCCATCAACTCCTCGATGATGATCCCCCTGGTGATGAACTGCAATATGTCCCGCGAACCCCTTTCTATATACATACCCCGGGGACCGCATTTCGGAGGGTTCTTGAGGCCGCCTCGGACGCTGTTGCCTGTGGAGGTCTTTCCCAGTTTGTTCGCGAAATATGTATCGTAGAGAAAGGTCTGAAAGGTTCCATTGTCCACAACGGTATTGTCGAGGGACGGCACGCCCTCCCCGTCAAAGGCGAACGCATCGGGGCCGGCCATTCCGGAATCTATTATCTTAAGGCCTTCCGCAAAACAACGCGTGCCTTCCTTGCCCTTCAACTGTGTCTTGTCCTTGAAAAGGCTTTCGGCAAGAAAGGATTCCGAGAGGATGCCAAGAAGATCCGATGCCGCGCGGGGGGTCAGTATCCCTTCATATACACCCGTGGGTATCTGCTTCGCAAACAGGAGAGAGACGACCTTCTCCGCTATATCGAGGCCCATCCGCCTTGCATCGACGCCTTTCAGGCTATGATCCCAGCGCCAGTCATACCATGACACTTCCTCGTTGTCCTCAGCCGCGACGGCCATCGCCGAATAGATGAAAAGATTCTTCTCCCCTTTTATAAAAAGACCGTTTGAATTGGCAAGCGCCGCTTCGAATTCGATCTGCTGAAACTCGCAGTTTCTGACAGCGGCTATTCTGCTGTCGTGTTCCCTGATCGTCTTCTCCATGTCTATGAGCATTGACCTTTTCTCATCGTCGCCTGCGGCAAGTCCCGATCCATCGCGAAGGTCCGAAGCAGGATATCCCTCGCAGGACGGAGCGAACAGCCTGTCTTCATCCTTCTCCATCACGGGCAGCAGGGTTTGCGCATTGGCGAGGAGTCTTCCGGCCGGGTCATCCCGGTCATAGGTGTAAGCGAAGACCGGCCGCGCGTCTTTTATAGCGCGCAATGCATAACCTTCTTCTTCCTTGAATTCCGCCGCACAGATCTCGCCATCCCTGGCCTCGATCTTCCTCACTTTTTCGTTCAAGTAAAAAAGCTCACACCCATCAAAGCTGCCGGCTATTTCATCGAATATGTTTTTTATCCCGTTTCTCTTGTCCATTAGACGCCACCTCTTTGAACCCCAACAACCCTGGGCCGATAATGCCCGACCCACAACTCTTCCACTCACTCTCCGTAAAAATAGGGATGTAACAACTCTTCAGGTATATACCTCCCCGCCTGTCTCATGATTGCTCGCTGCGTGCCAGTATCAAGCTCATCGTGCATCGGTATTGTGAGGGTCTGCTTTTCTCCAGTCTCACTTACCCTGCGCAACTTTACATGACTACCTCTCTGAGAACACACTGCAAAACCAAAATGCGAGAGGATAGAGACAAGGTCCTTTCCGGAAAAACGTCTGGGCTTAGGCGACATCAGCGAGTGGTTCAACTTCCATGGTAATGATCAACGTCGGGTTGGGGGCCAAACCGAATTCCCGCAGATCTTCCCCCTCCAGGTGGAGGGACACAGCTTCCGCGAGATTGGCTACGGTTTCATCGAGAGTTTTTCCCTGCGTCACCACAGCAATCTCCAGACACTCGGCTATATAATAACCTTCGCCCTTTCTGATGAATGCTTTGATAGTGTGTTGTAATCCTTCCAGATCCTTGTGCTTCACCGGGACTCACCTCTTTCGAATCTCATTGAAATTACCATAATTGTGGACATTATATCCCTTTGGCGAAATAGTATCAAGACAGTGTCCATCGACAGGCTGCCAGGCGGTTCATGCCGACTTCCCTATCTCCCGTATCATCGCCGTTTCATCGCATTCCGGGAATTTGGCGCATTTGATGCAGTCCGACCAGATCTTCTGGGGGAACACCTTCTTATCGGTCACGACAAAACCGCATCTCTGGAAGAATTCCACCTGATAGGTAAGGAGGAACAGCTTGTTTATTTCGTAGGTCTTTGCTTCCTCCGCGCAGGCTTCCACGAGCGCCCTTCCCACACCCTGCTTGCGCGCGATGTCGGCAACACAGAGCGAACGGACCTCAGCAAGGTGTTCCCAGCAGATATGCAAGCCCCCCGTGCCTGTGACCTTGCCCTCATGCACATGCACGAAATAGTCCCGCAGGTTATCGTAAAGCTCGCCAAGGGACCGCGGCAACATCTCGCCTCGCGACGCGGACTGGTTGATCAGCTGGTGTATCTTCTTCACGTCTTCCACTTTCGCTTTTCTGATCATAATTGGAGCATCTCCCGGGCTCTTTTGATCGTTGTGTCTGTGATGGTGGCCCCCCCAAGCATTCTTGCAAGCTCCTGCACTCTCTCTTCCGGCGCAAGCTCCCGTATCGCCGTTCTCGTCCTGCCCTCTATCACCTGCTTTTCCACAAGAAAGTGCCGGTCTCCATAGGCCGCGATCTGCGGAAGATGGGTTATGCAGAGCACCTGGTGCACTCCTGCGAGGTCCTTCAGCCTCCGCCCCACCATGTCGGCCACCCTGCCCCCGATACCGGCATCCACCTCGTCGAAGATGAGCGCTTTTTCCTCCTCACCGCCGACCACCTTCTTGATGGCAAGCATTATCCTTGACAATTCGCCCCCCGAAGCTATCTTTCTCAAGGGCTTCAGGGGTTCGCCGGGATTCGTGGAGATGAGGAGTTCTATGTCGTCCCGTCCATCCCTGTCGACATGGCCTTTGTCTGCTATGAGCACCTCGAATTGAAGCCCGTTCATGGAAAGAAAGCCCAGTTCGTCGATGATCGTTCTTTCTATCCCGGGTGCCCCTCTTTTTCGCTTCTCCGAGAGGGCCATCGACATCTCTTCCACCTCCCCGGCCAGGTGCTTCCTGTCTTTCTCAAGAGCATCGATATCTCCTGTGAGCCCCTTGAGGTAGACGAGCCTCTCCTGCGCCCCCTCGCGGAAGGATCCTATCTCCTCGCAGGTATTGCCGTACTTGTCTTTGAGCTTGAATATCTCCGAGAGCCGGTCTTCCACTCTCATCATTTCCTCATCATCGAAGACCAGTGTTCTGCTGATGCCGTGCATCTCCAGCAGAAGGTCCTCGATCTCGTAGGATATATTTTCCACCCTCTTTCTCAAGGCCTCCATTGCATCAATGGGACCCAGGGCCTTGAGCATCGCGGAATATCTCTTGAGAACCGACTGGGCTGACTGCTCCGATCCCTCAAGGCCGTCGGTCATTTCCTCGAAGACCCTGGCAATCTTTTCCGCACCCTTGAGCACCTTCAGCCGTTCCCTGAGGTTCTCTTCCTCGTTCTCGCCGATGCTCTTCTTTTCTATCTCTTCCACCTGGAACTCGAGGAGTTCCATTTCCCTGTCCTTTCCTTCCGCCTCCTTCTTTCTGGAGGCAAGCTCGGCATTCGCCTTCTTCAGCTCATCCACCTTCCCGGCAAGCCTTTCCCTTTCCAGGCCAAGGCCGAGAAGGTTGTCCAGGATCCCCGTGTAGTTCTCCTTATCCAGAAGGTGCTGGAACTCGTTCTGTCCATAGACGCTTATGAGCGTGCCGCCCAGGGCCTCCATCCTTGCGAGGGTAATGGGCTCCTCGTTCAGAAAGGCCCGTGACCTGCCGGAATTCCCTATGACCCTCTTCAGGATATACTCATCGTCGCCGCTTGCGAAATGACCCACCACTTCGGCCTGGGAGGCGCTGGACCTGACCGCGTCCGGGGCGGACTTCGCGTTCATGAGCGTGGCCAGGGCGTTGATGACGATGGACTTGCCTGCGCCCGTTTCACCGGTTATCACGTTAAACCCCTCGCCAAACTCGATCCTGAGTTCGTCGATAATGGCAAAACCCTTGACGCCCAGATAGGTCAGCATCCTCTACCGTTCACCCCATTTCAGTTTTGTCCTCAATATCTCGAAATACCCCCGCGATGAAGATTTGACGAGGTGCACGGCGTGGCCTGACTTCTTCACGGTGACCTCGTCGGCGTATTCGAGGGGAAAACCGACCTGTCCGTCAAGGGTCAGTATGACCTTTTCGTTCATCGATTTCAGGACTGCCCTTATCACGACGGATTCAGGCAGGATAATGGGGCGGTTTGTCAACGTGTGGGGACAGATGGGAGTGACGATGAGATTTGTCAGCGAGGGATAGATGAGGGGCCCTCCGGCCGCCATGGAGTAACCCGTCGATCCCGTGGGCGTCGATACTATGAGCCCGTCGGCCTTGTATGTTGTCAGGTACTCCTCGTTCACGTATGTCTCGATATCGATGATCCTCGCCAGGGCATCCTTGGTGATGACCGCATCGTTAAGAATGGTGATATCGAATATGGGGTCGCCTTCGCGTTTGACCCTGACGTCAAGCATGATCCTCTTCGAGATACTGAAGTCTCCACTCAAGACCTTTTCAAGGGTCGCTGCAAACTCCTCGATGGATGTCTCCGTGAGGAAGCCAAGACTTCCGAGGTTGACACCTATTATGGGAACCTCGGAGCCCTTGCCATAGCGTGAAACAGAAAGGAGAGTTCCATCCCCGCCAAGGACCACTATGAGGTCGGCCCCTTCACCAACGTGCTCCATCTCGAAGGTCTCGCAATGCCCGATCTGGGCTGCCGCCTCTTCCTCCAGTACGATCTTGCTCCTATCGCCGAAGCGTCTCACGATCTCGCCGGCGATCTCCAGCGCATCTCTCTTCTCGCGTTTACAAACAATATGGATCGTCTTCATGCAATGTACCTTTCCTTCAAACGGCCCGATAGCTCACCGAGGAGGCGAAAAGCCCTTTCGACCGTCTCCGTCCTGTCGGGATTGAGAAGATTGCAGGTCGCAGGCGCAAGCATGCTCCTCGCCGCTATCTCGGACAAGGCCATCCCCCTTCCCGTCAGCGGTTTCCACATCGTCTCGAGCCTGTCCGCCATGGTCCCGGCATCTTCCCTTGCAAACTCCTCTTCATATGTAGGGACGATGCCCCAGCTGATCGTCCCGCCCCCCTCTATGAAATTCTTCACCCCGTCATAGTTGACGAAGATATCACCAAACCCGTAGGCATTCAATGAAATGATCTCAATGTTAAGAGAAAGAAGAAAATCCCAGTCGGGATTTCCGCACAGGTGCAAGCCCCGCGGGCCCTCGACGCCTTCGTAGAACTCATGCAATTCATCCCTGGCCTTAATATGATCATAGCCGCTCATGGCGTTAAAGATAAATTCCAGACCCGGGTCATCTATCCAGACAAACGCATGCTCATTCCTGGCGGCCAACTCCCTGTACTGAGCATTGACCCTTTTCTGGATGAACGAGAAGGCAACGGTACGTATGTCATCATTATAAACTATCGGCTTTCCATTCTCATCTACAATCTTTAGTGCAAGGCTTACCGGGCTGATGACCTGTCCATGGACGGCGATATACCGGGAAAGGTCACGACCCAGGAAACGGCGGTACACCATGGAATGGCTGTCGGAGAGCGTGAACCGGCCAAGGTCGTCCTCGTGTGCGAAGAAAGTGTCCAGCTCATCGTAGAACCGCCGCGTGTCTATATGGCACCTGCCGGCGGCTTCATCGAGAGCAACGCCGGGAAATCTCTCCAGAGCCTGAACATACATGTCTTCAAAAAAGGAAACTCTGGGAAGCTGCGGCCAGAAGGGAATATCAAGGGAAAGGGCAAGCCTAAGGGCTTCGTCGACATCTTCATGGGGAAGAATACCCATCGCGGTCGTCGCAAGGTCAGCCTCGAAAAATATCCTTTTTTTCATGTAACATCTGTATCAAATGGACGAGGCTATGTCAAACGTCGGATTGTTGCCGGAAACTGAAATATCGTGCAATTTTTCACCCACGTTCGTTACATCTTTTCCTCTATTCTTTCCACTACTTATGTGTCCTGAACCGCATAAAACATGTTGACATACACATCCGACATGGGCTATGTAATACACATGAATTGGAGCAAACGATTATCTATCATTCTCGTAGCGATCCTCTTTGCCGGGGGTTTCTTTACGACACACACCTTTTCTTCCGCCCGCACGCCCCTTGAGGATGAAGATGCGGGAAACCCGGTTGCGGGCATGTTCCTCCAGGATGAAGGGGCTAAGAAGCCGGTTGCCGGTATGTTCCTCCAGGATGAAGGGACCGAGAAGTCGGCGATCATAGAAAAGACGATCACTTTTCTCAAGGAACGCAGACCGGGGGCCCCGGAAGAGAGAATAAGGATCATCGCCAACACCGTTTATGATGAATCGAAGAGGTACGACCTTGACTACCGTCTTATCCTTGCTGTCATGAAGGTCGAGAGTAACTTCAAGAACGGGGCGATCTCCAGGCGCGGCGCCCGCGGGCTTATGCAGATAATCCCTTCTTCCGCACGGATCATAGCCCGGGAATCCGGAGTCGAGGTCAAGGGGGCAAAGTGCCTTCACGAACCTGAAAAGAACATCAAGATGGGCGTGAGCTACCTATCCAAGCTGCGCTACATGTTCGATAACATCGTATCGGCTCTCCACGCCTATAACGCCGGCCCCGCAAGAGTTAGAAAACCTGCCAGCCAGAGCGCGGCAAAGACCACCTCTTTCACCAGAAAGGTCATGCGTGAGTATCGCCAGATCTCCGAGGTTCTCCCCGAACCCGAAGAAGATTAGCCGTAACTTTCGAAGTGATAGCAACAAGACCGCTCGCGGACTTCGGCCAGCGCTGGGAAAAGTCTATTTAAATATCTTTCCCGGGTTCAAGATGTTGTTGGGGTCGAAAAGAGCCTTGATGGACTTCATGGCGCTGATGACCTCGGGTGAAAGTTCCATATCGAGGTAGGCCGCCTTCGACGTGCCGATGCCGTGCTCCCCCGAAAGCGTCCCGCCAAGGCGAACGGTTTCGGCAAAGATGTCCCTGACCGCCTCTTCCGCCTTATGGCGGTCTTCAACCGTGTCCTTTATCATGATGCTCACATGGAAGTTTCCATCGCCGGCGTGGCCGAAACTCAGGATGGGAATCCCGTACTTCTTTTCAAGTGACTCGAGCGTTCGGATCAACGTGGGGATATGGGAACGGGGAACCACGACGTCTTCCGCTATCTTCACGGGATTGAGATTGTAGGTCGCCTGCGAAAGGACACGCCGGGCCTGCCAGAGTTTGTCCGCTTCCGCCGGGTCGCGGGTAACATCGCACCGCACAACCTTCTGACCCACGAGGATCTTCTTCACCTTTTCAACCTGCGGAGCCACCGCTTCTTCGTTGCCGTCGACCTCGATGAGCAGCAAGCCGCCAATCTCCTCGGGTATGCCCATTGGGGATGCCTTTTCACTGCACCGGATGGAGGCCCTGTCCATGAACTCTATCGTGGAGGGGATGATCTTGGCCGCTATTATGGCCGACACGGCGCGCGCAGCTTCCTCGACTTCATTGAAAAGAGCGAGGATCGTGGCTTTCGCCTCGGGAAGAGGTATCAACTTGACGGTTATCTTCGTGACCACCCCCAGGGTGCCTTCACTCCCCACGAATAGCCGTGTGAGATCGTAGCCCACGACTCCCTTCATTGTCCTGACCCCGGTATTGAGGATCTCGCCCGTCGCCGCCACTACCTCAAGCCCTATTACATAGTCCCGTGTCACACCGTATTTGAGAGAATTGGGCCCGCCGGCGCATTCCGCCACGTTCCCGCCTATGCTTGAATACTTGTACGAAGCGGGATCGGGCGGATAGAAAAGACCGTGCTTCGCCGCTTCCTGCTGAAGGTTGAATGTGATGACCCCCGGTTCGACGACGGCTATGAGATTTTCCGTATCCACCTCGAGGATACGATTCATTCGCGTGAAGACGAGGACAACACCCTTTACCAGAGGTATGGAACCGCCTGTCAGACCGGTGCCCTGCCCCCTCGGGATGACGGGAAAACCATGGTGATTGGCAAGCTTCAGTATGCCGGAGACTTCTTCAGCAGATGAAGGGAGCACGATGAGGTCCGGGATGACGCCATCGGTCCTCGCATCGTAGGAATAACACTGCCGCTCCTCCAGGGAGTCTGTAACATTCTCCTTGCCGACGATCTTTCGTATCTCATCAATGACCGAACTTTCCACGCGATCCTCTTTCTTCAGGTTATTTCCAGCGTGAAATAATACCACATTATTGTGAGATATTCATGAAGAAATGGGGGGCAAGCGATAGGGAACAAGGGGCCAGACAGCTTCTCTTTATCTCTCTGTGCCCCTGATCCCTGCCTTTTTCTCTATCTTCCTTGAGCTATGACCGTTCCGAGGAGTGTCCCCACTACTATGCCGCCGAGGACCGCCACTGCCACCTGTCCGCTCCTGTCACCGTCGTGTCGCTCCACGCGGTAGACATTCCTCTGCTGATAGCGGACCGGAGCCGGCCTGTGGTAACCAGGGCCGTAATCCCGAACCGCAACATACTTCGTTCTGTAGGGAGCGCGCTTCCACGAAGGGTCGCAATGGCCAAACGACGGAACCAACAACACGAATCCTGCTATTCCAACCATCAGCATAACAACCAGTTTCTTCATCATACCCTCCATCCTTCTTTTTGCCCTTTTATAAAGCAAGTGCTGTGCCGCTTCCCCGTTTTCCATCAACCACGAGATATCACAAGGATTTACGGCGCCGGCAGAGGGGACAGCCCGCGTCTATACACGCACAACTTGTCGATGTCATGAAACCGGGTACGACAATACCGTCGAACGCTCACCTCCCCATTGCCTATGACACGTAACCCATGACCCGTCTTTTTCCATTTGCATTTTCATGCCCTGACAGGTTATTTTCATTGGAGTCCGGGAGGCGGAATGAGAAAGATCATTATATTAATACTTTTGTTCGTTGCCGTAATGCTTCTGACCTGGAACGTTTATGCCGACCCCAATTCCTTCAGCAAGGCCGATAGGAACAAGAACGGGGTGATCGACGGCAGCGAATACGATTCTGCGGTGAGATCGAAGTTCAAGGAGTATGACACAAATATGGACGGCAAGATGGATATGAACGAATTCGCCGCAAAAGGACACCCGGAGGCGGTGAAGGAATTCAAGTTCATGGACAAGAACAGCGATGGTGTTGTCAATGCCGATGAATTCTATGCAGCCGCCCTCAAAAGGCGCGATCAGCTTGATTTTAACCGCGATTCAAAACTCAGCAAAGAAGAGTACAACTCTACGAAGGCCCTGCCTTTCCTGAAATTCTACTTCTAGGGATGAACAAAGAAAATCCCGTGCAAACCATATCGGCATCAATATCATGAAGAGACGGTGCGGTCTCGTTCATTACGAAGTTCTTCGCGCTGACACCTGGTGCAGTCCATGACAGGAAACATCCAGCAAAAGAGCATCTGGGGCGCCTTGCGGGAACCTATGTTCAGGGTGCTTTGGCTGGCCAATATTGCGTCTCTCGTCGGCTCATGGATGCACGAAACGGGAACCGCGTGGCTCATGACGTCGATGACCCTGTCGCCGTTCATGGTTGCCATGCTGCAAACATCGATGACGCTGCCCTTTTTTATCATGGCCTTGCCCGCGGGGGCCCTTGCCGATATATTGGACAGGCGCAAACTGCTCATCGGCGCGCAGCTTGTTATGCTCCTTTCCGCCCTCTTCCTTGGGATCGTCACGCTCGCGGGGATCGTCACGCCTGTCACGATATTGTTCCTCACGTTCATCCTGGGCACAGCGGCTTCTGTCAACGCGCCCACCTGGCAATCGATCATCCCGGAACTGGTCTCTCGCGACCGTCTCCAATCGGCCGTCACTCTCGGTTCCGTCGCCTTCAACATTGCCCGCGTGGCAGGTCCCGTTTTCGGAGGTCTCTTGCTTGCCCTTGCGGGTCCCGCCTCGGTCTTTTTCGTCAACGCCCTGTCCTTCACGGGCGTGATCTTCGCAGTGCTGCATTTGAGATTCGCGAAGCGGGAGCAGACGCTCCCGGCAGAACGTTTCGTGGGGGCCATCAGGACCGGGGTCCGCTATGTCAGGAACGTGCCCCAGGTAAAAACGGTGCTTATCCGCATGGGCATCTTTTCTTTTTTCGGCAGTTCACTCTGGACGTTCCTTCCCATCATTGCCCGCGTCCGCCTGAACCTCGACCCTTCAGGTTTCGGTTTGCTTCTGTGTTTCTTCGGCATAGGCGGCCTTCTGGGCGCCATCCTGCTTCCCCATGCCGGTCAGCTGCTGAGATTCAAGCCCCTTTCGAGCCTTGCCACGCTTCTTTTTGCCGCATCAATCGGGGTCCTTTCCTTCTCGGGAACATTCTTCCTCACCGCGCCGGCCCTTCTGGCCGGCGGTATGGCCTGGCTCACCCTGATATCGACCTATAACACGGCAATACTCTCCATAGTCCCTTCATGGGTGAGAGGTCGTGTCATGTCTGTCTTCATGCTTGCTTTCTTCGGTCCCTTTGCAACAGGCAGCGCGCTCTGGGGGTTTATGGCGTCATTTTTCGGTATCACCCGGACCCTGATCTTTACATCCCTCTGTGCCGCCCTCGGCCTTCTCATCACGTCTCACAGGCGCCTGACCGAACCGCACGGGGTTGACCTCACACCATCAGAGCACTGGCCGCACTTCTCCGGTGAGGCGGAACCGGACATACATGAGGGGCCGATTCTCGTCGTCGCTGAATATTCCATCGACCCCAACCATCTCGATGCATTTGTTGCCGCCATGGGTTCTCTAAAAACCATCAGAATGCGCGATGGCGCCTTCCGCTGGAACCTTTTCAGGGAAGCAGGGAACGATCTCCGGTTCATCGAATCCTTCATAGTTCAGTCGTGGGCAGAATACCTGCGCCAGCGGGAACGGTTCACGGCCTCCGACGGCGGGGTGGTCGACATCGTCCGCTCATGCCAAAGGGATGGTGAACCCGTCACAATAAAACACTTCGTAGCACAACCGGTGAAGAGGGAAAAGTAAGAGACGGGTTACCTGGTTTCTTTATAATACAGGAGCTCCCGTGCATAGGGGGCGACGGCATCCACGAAACCGTCCTGATGCTCCCAATCCATCGCTTTGAAGGACCGGGTGAAATAGACGTTCTGTTCAAGCTGTTCAAGATTGTCGCAGCCGATGACGGCGGTGGTGATTGGCTGAGAGAGGGCGTAGCGGAAAAAAGACTCCATGGACGTATAGAACGTAAGCTTTGACGTGAAACCGTGTATGTATATCTTCATGCCGATGATGCCCACGCCCTTTTGTTCCGCAAGCGGTATCATCTCCTCGAGAAAGCCCTTTTGTGACGCTTCCGCGGGATTGACAGGAACGAGTATCGTATCGAAATCAAAACGCATCATGCATTCCTTTATTATCGAAGGGCTCTGGTGCCCTGTGACCCCGATGAAACGGGTCAAGCCTGTCTCTTTTGCCTCTATGAAGGCATCGATCGCCCCTCCGACGGCGAAGATCTCCTCCACATCCTCCATCGTCCTGACA
Organism: Syntrophorhabdaceae bacterium; assembly: GCA_028698615.1. Lineage (NCBI taxonomy): Bacteria > Pseudomonadati > Thermodesulfobacteriota > Syntrophorhabdia > Syntrophorhabdales > Syntrophorhabdaceae > Syntrophorhabdaceae bacterium. The sequence continues at coordinate 5,203 of JAQVWF010000044.1, read as the reverse complement.
TCGTGTATCTGCCAGAGGTCGAGATGGTCCGTTTTCATGTTTCGAAGCGTCTCGTGAAGATGCGCAAGGGCGCCGTCCCTGGTCCTCGCGTGGGACTTGCTTGTCAGGAAAATATCCTTTCTGCGCTCCCTGAGCGCCTTACCGTAATACTCCTCGCTGCCGTCATAGGCGCGGGCCGATTCGAAGTAGTTTATACCCAGGTCCAGCGCCTTGTTGATGAGCGCGTAGGCTTCCCTGTCCCGTCCATGGGTGCGCAGGAGACCTTCCCCGCCGAGACCCATGATGGTCGCCCCGAATCCTGTTCTGCCAAGCGTGCGTTTTTCCACTGTACGAAACCTTTCGTTAATTCTCAGTCGCTGTCGGGTTTGAAAATGGCCCCGCCGGCAGCACCGGTGACCATCCTGGCATAGCGTGCCATATAACCCTGCGTTATCTTCGGTTTTGGTCTTTTCCAGGCCTTTCTTCGTCTTTCGAGTTCGCCCCTTCCCACCTTGAGGTCGATGGTCTTCTTCACGAGGTCGACCTCAATGATGTCTCCATCCCTGACAAGGGCAATGGGTCCGCCCTCGGCGGCCTCCGGCGATACGTGCCCGATGCACAGACCACGGGTGCCCCCGGAAAACCTTCCATCGGTGATGAGGGCGCAGGACGTGTCTAGCCCTCTTCCCGCCAGAATGCTGGTCGGTGTGAGCATCTCCCTCATTCCCGGACCGCCTTTCGGCCCCTCATAACGGATGATCACAGCGTCGCCCGCCTGTATCTTGCCTTCCATGATGGCCTTGCCTGCATCCTCTTCGCTTGCAAAAACACGCGCCTTCCCTTCGAAATGCCAGATGCTCTCGCTGACCCCGATGCGTTTCACTATCGACCCCTGCGGCGCCAGAGAACCCGTAAGCACCGCGAGACCGCCTTTCTCGTGATATGCGTTCTCGATGGTGTGGATCACATCCCGGTCTGTTGCGTCGGCACCCTTAAGCAGGTCGGATACCTTCCTTCCTGAAACGGTGATGCAGGACTTCTTGATGAGATTCCTGCGGGAAAGTTCCTTCATTATCCCGAAAACACCACCCGCCTCGTTGAGTTCCTCCAGGTGATGGGGCCCCGCCGGGCTCATATTGCAGATATGGGGGACCTTTTCGGACATGGAGTCAAAGAGGGCAAGGGGGAGGTCAAGACCGGCCTCGTGGGCAATGGCCGGAAGATGCAGCGCCGTGTTTGACGAACCTCCAAATGCCATGTCCACGGAAATGGCATTCCTGAATGCATCGAGGGTCATTATGTCCCTCGGTTTCAATCCTGTCTTGACAAGGTCCATGATGGTCATGCCCGTTTCCTTGGCAAGCCTTATTCTCGCCCCATGGACGGCCGGTATCGTTCCGTTTCCCTTAAGCGCGATGCCCAGTGCCTCGGAGAGACAGTTCATGGAGTTTGCAGTGAACATGCCGCTGCACGATCCCGCGCCTGGGCAGGCGCACTCTTCGAGCATGGAAAGCTCTTTGGCGTCCATGAGACCCCCGGCAACCTTCCCCACCCCCTCGAAAACGGATATGAGGTCCACCGGCTTTCCCCTGAAACGTCCCGCCAGCATCGGTCCCCCGCTTATCATTATGCTGGGGATATTGAGGCGCATGGCCGCCATCATCATCCCGGGGATGATCTTGTCGCAATTTGGGATCAGCACAAGGCCATCGAAGGGATAGGCCTTGGCCATAACCTCAACGGAATCGCAGATCAGTTCGCGAGACCCAAGAGAATACTTCATGCCTTCATGGTTCATCGCTATGCCGTCGCAAATACCGATCGTCGAGAATTCCATGGGTGTTCCGCCGGCCATTCTGACACCGTCCTTGACGGCCTGCGCAATCTTTCCAAGATGTATGTGTCCCGGGATGACCTCGTTAGCGGAACTGGCAATCCCGATGATCGGTCTGGCGAGTTCCTCCTTTAAATATCCCATTGCACCGAAAAGGCTGCGGTGCGGTGCTTTTTGCAGACCTTTTTTCATTCTATCCGACCTCATTGGAACCTCCCCTTCGACGAGACTATATCGTTGCTAAATAACACGGCCAACACGCATTTTTATCAAACACACAAGATTATTACAGAGGAAGACACTTTGCAATATAATATTGCCGGATGCAGGCCATAAACGAGCACGCCCGAAGAATGTCCGGAGAAACGCGCATCGATCATCAGGTCCGTGTCTTTGAATCGTGATCTCTGACAGCCATGACATCCGGGGTTTAAAGGAGGGTCGGCCTGAGACCTGTTTCAAGGTATCGGAAATAGTCCTTCACGATCTGTCCATGATCGAAGGCCATGACATCCGGCAGGTCGGCGGCAGTGTAGACGGCGGCTTTGCGGGCATCATCGCGGCCTTCGAGCGCTCCTGCTCCTTCGCCGATAAACACAACGGAAACGGTATGGAACCTGGGGTCACGATTCGGGCTTGAATAGGCGTGAAACTGTTCGATGAGCCTCACGTTGAGTGACGTCTCTTCCCTGGCTTCCCTGACGGCCGCCTCCTCGACGGATTCGCCCACATCGACAAAGCCCCCCGGCAGGGCCCAGCCAGGGGGCGGGTTCTTCCGTTCGATAAGAACGATCCCGCCCTGGTAACGTATGATGACATCAACCGTCAAAAGCGGGGTTTTCAGCGTATCCATCATCGAGCCTCCTCGTTCACATCGTCCTCCCCGATAAATATTTACAAAGACCGCCCCATGTGGTAATCATCAAATCACCCATGGATCTTGATCTTGTCATCGACAGCCATTCACACTGGGGCCCCTCTCTTTCGATGGGTATCGACGTCACCACCTCCGAACTGCTGGGTCAGCAAAAAGAGTCCGGCGTCGATTACGTTATTATCATACCCTTCCCTTCAACGGCAATCGAAAACAACGCGATCAACGTCCGGCTCCTCGACGAGTCCCGACGCATCGAAAGCTTCTTCCCTTACCACTATATCAGGGAGAACTACGATACGGAAGGCTTCGATCCCCTGCCGGGGGCCTACTTTGGCGGTAAATGGCACTGGATGAGAGGCCGCCAGGATTCAGCCTCCAACTACAGCGTCCTTCAGGATGCCGCGCTCCCCGGGCTCGTGGAAAAGATCCGTAAGACCGGAAAGCCCGTCATATTCGAGGAAGAACTGGAGTTCACGAAAACCTTTGCCGACATGTTTCCCGGGGTGACCCTCATCATTCCCCACCTGGGTCTCCTGGGAGGTCACCCCCTCGATTTTCTGAATGCCTTCAGGAATAACAGTGGCATATACTTCGACACGGCCCTCGGCTCCAGGGATATGATCTCCGAATTCGTCCGCACCATAGGCCCCGAGCGTGTTCTCTTCGGTTCCGATGTCCCTTTCGGCACCATGAAAGGCGAGCTTTCAAAGATCACCGGACTGTCCCTCGGCAGCCGCGACAAGGAACTTATTCTTTCACAAAACGCCATAAGGCTGGCCCGGCTTCCACTTTGAAAATCAATGGCAACCACCGCAAGACCGGGTTTGCCATTGCACTCTTCTGTGTCATCTTCCTCTGTGCCTCCGTCCTCGTATTGATCGACGTCCGCTGTGTCGTGATCCGCACCGATGAAGAAGGGATTGTGCATATCGCATCCGTCGGGAACGGTGACAGAGTGGTGATCTCACACATCAATTCCATATATGACGCACGGGTTGATGAGCACCTTGAGGTCCGGGACAGCCAGTTGGTGCTGACAAAAGTGGTCAGCGATTCTCAAGGGGTCCGGGAATACTACGGCATTGCTGATAGCGCACCCCACGGCAAATGGTCCACAATCAGGATCTTCAACACGGAGGGCCGGGATTTCTCTCTTATGCTCAACGGCGTCCCCGTTGGTGCACTGGGAGAACGGAAGAACACCCATTTTATTGTCGAGGTGCAAAACCCTCCGCTGTACCGTTTTCTGTCCTGGAAGCTGCTGTCTTACGGTCGGGCTTGCAGATTCCCGGCCCCATTCCCGCCTGGAGGCAACAAACATCAATAACATCCTGCAATTAGCTCTCCCTTCAAAAGGGTATTGCGGCGTGCTCATTTTTAGTTTGACAACAATGGGGACAACTGGATACCATAAGATAATTATTCATCAGAAAAAGTTAATCAGGGGGTGTTGTTATGGGGAAAAAGGTATGCCTTTTCGTCTTCGCATTCGTACTGATATTCGCTCTCACGCAACGGGTTGATGCACAACAAAAGCAAAGGATCGTCGTGGCTACCGGTGGTACCGGCGGGGTTTATTATCCGTATGGAGGGACGCTTGCCGAGATAATCAACCAGAAGGTTCCTAACGTAAAAGCGACGGCCGAGGTTACAGGGGCTTCCGTCGAAAACATTCGCCTCGTCGCAAAGAAGGATGTGACCTTCGCCCTCGCGATGAACGATACGGTTTATCAGGCATACACCGGCGACGGCAAGTTCAAAGGGCATAAGGTAGACAGTATTCGGACGGTATTTCAGATGTATCCCCACGTTTACCACATCGTCACCCTGGAGAAGTACCCTGCGAAGAAGATATCCGACCTGAAAGGAAAGAAGGTTTCCGTAGGCGCGCCGGGCAGCGGAACGGAATACAAGACGAACCTCATCCTCCCTTTACTCGGCGTAAAGTATTCGGATATGAAGGTCTACAGGCTGTCTTTTTCCGAGAACTCGACACAACTGAAGGATGGCATTATTGATGTCGGTATCTGGGACGTGGCACCTCCAACATCTTCCGTAATTGACCTCTCTACAACTCATCGGCTGCGCTTCATTCCTTTCACGAAAGAAGAGGTGGATAAGGTGGTCAAGACCTATCCGTTCTATGGGAGTATCACCTTACCGAAAAATACGTACAAGGGGCAGACTGAAGAGGTCCTTTCCGTATCGGTCTGGAACTCCGTCGTTTGCCACAAGGATACCCCGGAGGACCTGGTATACAAGGTAACAAAGGCGGTCTTCGAGAACAAAAAAACACTTGTCAACACACATAAGATCGCGGAATATACCACACCAAAGGCGTCCGCCCAGAACAGCCCGATTCCCATACATCCCGGAGCCTTGAAGTATTACAAAGAGATAGGCGTGCTAAAGTAAACGGCGCAGACAATGGCTGCAATACCTGGAATGTACTAGGCAAGAGGAATCGGTTAACACCGGTTCCTCTTTTATTATCCGCAGACTCTATCTGAAAA